>JBFOLV010000244.1:0-4333 GCA_040830325.1 Kordiimonas sp.
GCCGCAGCAAACGATGTTATCGCCAATGATCTTCTAGAGAAGATCATGGATACGACAGTTCGTAACGTGCTTGCAAAGCAGCCAATGAACAATATTGTTTCTGGTGAACGTGCTAGCCTGATGCAGGAAATTAGCGCCATTACAAATGAGCGCGCTGCTTCAATTGGTCTTGAGGTGATTGATGTACGCTTGAAGCGCGTTGACCTGCCTGCACAGAACAGCCAAGCGATTTTCCAGCGTATGGAAACGGAACGTCAGCAGGAAGCAGCAGAAAAACGAGCTGAAGGTCGTCGTGATGCGATTAAAATTCGCGCAGACGCTGACCGCCAGTCTGCTGTTATTGTAGCTGAAGCTGGTAAACAGTCGCAGATTATTCGCGGTGAAGCCGATGGTCAGGCTGTGAAAATTTTCGCAGAAGCTTTTGGTAAAGATGAAGAGTTTTTCGAATTTTACCGTACAATGGAAGCTTACCGGAAATCTCTTGGTCAAGATGACACGCGGCTTATTCTTTCACCAGATAGTGAATTCTTTAAGCTCTTTGTGAATTCAGATACTGGAAAATAGTAGCTTATAACTGCAGAAAACGCTATGAACCGGCCTTATGTTCTATTGGGGAATGGGATGAGGCCGGTTCAAACATGATAAGGCCACGGTATATGGGAAGGGGCAATTACGGCAATTCTGACACATTTGTGTCGTTTGTCGCAGCCAGACCACTCTTTGTCGCAAGCCGAAGAGGGCAGGGTTGACCAAAACCGTAATTGATGGTGCGATGATTTTGCAGATTGGACGCTTTTAGGGCTGAGGCGCAAAATCGGCGTTAGTACCAAAATAAAGAAGGAGTATGTGCGTGAGCACTTATCTTACAAAAACAATCGACAGAAGAGACAGTATTGGAGCTGTTAAAGCTCTGATGGTCGCACTGCTTATTACTGCGATGACAATGGTGTCACTTGAGCCTGTAGCCGCACGTGGTGCACCAGAAAGCTTTGCTGACCTTGTTGAAGGCTTGCAGCCCGCTGTAGTAAATATTTCAACAGTACAACGTATTGAACGTCAGCAGCGCAGACAGCGCGGCGGGCGTCAGGTTCCTGAGGGATTGCCTTTTGGTGATTTCTTCGATCAGTTCCGTGATCGTTTTCAGGAAGAAGACGATGAACCACGTACAGCGCGCTCTCTTGGTTCAGGCTTCATCATTGATGCTTCCGGTATCGTGATCACAAATAACCATGTGATTGAAGAAGCAGACGAAATTAACGTAATTTTGCACGACGGCGAAGAGTATGCCGCGACGGTGCTTGGCCGCGATGAGCTTGCTGATGTAGCCGTGCTGCAAATTAAACATGAAAATGGCGATGACTTCCCGTTTGTAAAATGGGGTGACAGTGACGCTGAGCGCATCGGTGACTGGGTTGTGACAATTGGTAACCCATTTGGCCTTGGTGGCTCTGTTACTGCCGGTATTATTTCTGCTCGTAACCGTTCTATCAATCGCGGTGATGTAGAGTTCATCCAATCAGACGCACCAATCAACCGTGGTAACTCTGGTGGCCCAATGTTCAATATGGAAGGCGATGTAATTGGCGTTAACACGGCCATCTTCTCTCCTTCTGGCGGTAATGTTGGTATTGGTTTTGCTATTCCGTCTAATGACGCACGTCGCATTGCCCGTGAACTTCAAGAGCACGGTAAAGTGCGCCGCGGCTGGCTCGGTGTGGGCATTCAGCCTCTTACAAAAGAGATTGCTGAGACACTTGGTATTGAACTCAAAAAAGGCGCAATGGTAACTCGTGTTGAGCCTGACAGCCCTGCACTTGATGGTGGTGTAGAAGTTGGTGACATTATCTTCCGCTGGGATGGTAAAGAAGTTACAGACTCAAACTCACTGAGCCGTTTAGTGAAGCGTACAGAGATTGGTCAGCCAGTTGATGTGCAGGTTCTCCGCGAAGGCCAGACAGTTACTCTTCAAGTGAAGACAGGCGAACTTGTTAGCCCTGATGGTGGTAACACAGCTGATGAAGAAAACGGCGACGAGGAAGATGATCGTGGTGGTAGTGAGCTTGTAGAGGGCATGGAATTGTCTCCTATGACTGATGAAAACCGCAATCGTTACCGTATTGCTGATGATGTTGAGGGTGTGGTTGTTACTCGCGTAGCACGCCGTAGCCAAGCTTATCGTGCAGGCCTTCTTCCTGGCGCAGTTATCCTTCAGGTGAACCAGCGTGCAGTAACAGGCCCTCAAGAGGTTCTAGAAATTACTGAAGAAGCGCGTGAAGCAGGTCGCAAGAGTGTGTTGGTGTTAATTTCCCTACGCGGAAACACAGCTCACATTCCTCTACGTCTTCTCCGTGAGCGCGAGGACCGCGACGAGGAGTAATCCTAGTTGCAAAGGGTAGAATAGAAAAAGGGGCTGAAATTCAGCCCCTTTTTTGTGTTCTAAAGAAACGGGTTTGTTGAGTTTCAGGCTATAGCCCTTCAACCGTTCGGCGTGGGTGAAACTCTGTGACCGTATAGCGAGCGACAGCGTGTTCGACGAACGGGTCGTTCTTTAAGGTAGCCTCAATTTTATCTCTAGAGTTTGACTGAGCAAGTACAACGCCGCCTGTGCGTGGTACTTTAGGGCCTGACGCCAGAAAGAGGCCTGCCTCATATTGCGCATTGATGAACTCTAGATGAGCCTCAAGAAAGGGTTCCGCCTCTTCGAGGGGAACTATATATTCTACATCTAGGATAAAGATGTTATTGCCAGTTTCGATTAATGACATGTTTTTCTCAATTAATAGGCTGAACTACGATTAGCTTATAAAGTCGCTGTCTTTATAGCCTTGGAAATACAGTAAAGATGTTAGGTCGCCGTACCGGACAGCGGCGCTAGCGGCAGCTTGTGTTTTAGGTTTTGCGTGATAGGCGACACCGAGGCCCGCAGCTTCAATCATTGGGATGTCATTTGCGCCATCACCCACTGCTAAGATGTCATCTTTTGCCAACCCTTTTTCACTAGCCAACTGCTGCAGAGCTTCAAGCTTCGTTTCAGCGCCGCATATAGGCGGTACCACATGGCCGGTTAGTGCACCGTCGTCTATCTCTAGCACGTTGGCGTGGTTCATATCGAAGCCAACGGTGGTCGCGACCTTCGATGTAAAATAAGTAAAGCCACCCGAAACAAGAGCAGAGTATGCGCCGTTTGCCTTCATTGTTTGAATGAGGGTTTTAGCGCCGGGCATCAAACTTATGCGGTCAGTGTAACAAGCAGCCAGCTGTTCAGTGGTTAATCCTTTTAAAAGGGCTACCCGTTCCGTAAGCGCTCCTTCAAAGTTTAGTTCCCCGCGCATAGCTGCTTCTGTGATTGCGGAGACTTTGTCCTTAAGGCCAACAAAGTCAGCGAGTTCATCGATGCATTCAACTGGGATCATGGTTGAATCCATATCTGCCAGTATCAGTTTTTTACGGCGGTTGTCACTCGGCTGTACCGCCCAGTCTAACCCTTCAATAAGATTTAACTCTTCTTCCAGTTTGGCCTTGGCCTCAGTCACTGAGGCATAGTCGAACAAAATATCACATGCCTTTCCCTCGCTGAGTTCCATATGATCGTGGCGGCTAATATTGAGCGCTCGGATCGCTTTTGTTTCTATCTTATCAAGTGAGTTGTTAAACTCGGGGTTGACGACAAGGGTTAAAGCGATATTCATGGGCATGATCCTGAACACGAGAGGGAATATTGAAACAGGCGCTTTTTATTGCAGGTCCAACCGCCAGCGGCAAGTCCGCATTATCTTTAAAGCTCGCGAGCGATATGGATGGTGTGATTATCAATGCTGACAGCATGCAGGTATATAACAGTATGCGTGTTGTTACAGCATGCCCCTCAGAAGAGGACGAAGCGGCAGCGCCGCATAGGTTATACAGGTTTTTAGACCCGTCAGAAACATGCTCAGCGGCTTTCTGGGCAGAAAGAGCAATGGCGGAGATTGAGGCCGCGTGGGCACATGACCAAATGCCAATTGTTATTGGTGGGACAGGCATGTACTTCAAAGTCCTGTTGGACGGGATAGCGCATATCCCTGATATTCCGGATAATATACGGGATGCCGTTAGAGCGGAGTGTGAGGCTGAGGGCAGTGAACATTTGCACGCTGAACTGGCGACCTATGATGTGCCGACAGCAGAGCGGCTCTTTCCTGCGGACGGGCAGCGTATTTGCCGTGCTGTTGAAGTTTACCGCGCAACTGGCAAGCCGCTTAGTGATTGGCATAAGGACACGGCTCCGGGGTTAATGCAGGAAGCTGATCAGCAGGGGCTTATTACCAAAATGGTTCTGAATCCTGAGCGTGAA
>JBFOLV010000245.1:0-3814 GCA_040830325.1 Kordiimonas sp.
CTAACATTTGATGCTGAACAGATCACTCAAGTTTTACTTTTTGACTTTACAAAAAACGGACAACAACTAATTGAAACTCAAGGGCGTTATGCAGGCTGTATTCCTCTTAACCAAGATGACCAAATTCATGTTCAAATAACCATGACCGACACAGGGGAATATCAGGATGATTTCATCGTAGAAGGCTTTCAGATAATTGGTTTAGATGTAGTTAGCCAACCTAATGTGACTGAGAATGAACTATATCTGTCCCCGTTCAAACAAGATAGCGCTACAGTAAACCTTCAAGAAGGTTGGGTTCCTGTAGAAAAAATCCATGATGAAGAAACCGGTGCAACACTCTACCGTACATACCTTGATAGTGGGTTCTTATTACCCGTTGTAGCTGAAAAAGGGTTTTGGAAAGTGTCAGGTTTTCTTTCTGTCAGAGTAATCGGCCGTCAAGGAACAGAAGTGTTATCAATACCACGTGTGTTTAGTTTTGATCCCGAAGTTGTTAGTGGCGGTAGACGTCCTTAGTCAAGCGAATAGAGGTGTGGTATTAACCACACCTCTATTCAACCTCCTCAACTCTGCAACTTCTTCGCTTTTTGATTTTGCACGAGTAACACATTGATGCGACGCTGCGTTGGGGAACTGCTCCCCAGCGCAGAAACGAAATATCCCTCTTCTTCCGCGAAGGCAAAGGTGGCTGGTCCGCCATCTAACTCAGCTTCTGGCTCAGCCATATTTCTGATCATCACACGGCCAATCAATTTACGCGGCAGTGAGTTTTCCACCAGATCAATATCTATCTCCCCGTGATGGTCTGCTTTTGCCACCAGCCGGAACACCCCCTCTGCCCCTGCCTCAATGGTTTGATTGTTGATTGCGTTACCGCCGTCATGCACACGGCAATCCCGGACAACGCGTGTCGTCACCGAGCGGTTCGTAAGGTTACTGATCCTTACAATTGCGGGCTTGGACATTCTCTGTCTCCTGACATCCCTAATGATTGCTTCCCCCGGTAGAGATGACTGATTTCTTTCTAAAAACATCTTGCCTGACACTCCCTTATCCTCATTTCTACCTGCTAACGAAAACGCCCCACAGCGTGAGGCTTACACTTGCTATTCCACAAAGCGTGCCAGTTTTTATTCGTTTAAAATCAATAACTTAAAAGCTCAAAGCGTCACAGAGTGCCCTGTCCGACACAGCGAGCCTATTGTCCGACACACTAAAAATGATCCGAAGAAGAAAAGCGTCCGTAATACTATGTATGAATATTGCAATTGCTCAATTACCCCCCCGCCAACGGCGGAAGATGCCTTGTCATGAGATTGCCCCCTCCTTGACAGGGCATCTGCGTGCGGTCCATGCTCCCAGCAGTTCAAACAGGACGCAGGTGGCGCATATCTCATCGATTGCAACTGATACGGTAACGTTCGAAGAATTGGCAGCTCTAGTAGCTAAAAAAAGAGACAAGGAAGCTTTTGCCACACTATTTGAGCATTTCGCACCGCGCATAAAATCTTACCTAATGAAACATGGTTTGGAAAACGGCCATGCGGAAGAAATAGCGCAGGAAGTTTTGATCACCTTCTGGCGCAAGGCTACATTGTTTGACCCCCAGAAAGCGAAATTATCTACTTGGCTATTCCGAGTTGCACGGAACCGGATGATTGACCTTAAACGGAAGAGGAAATACCCGGAGGTGAATGCGGATGATCACCTTGCTCAAATGGTGTCAGCCGAGAGGACCGACCGCCCAATTGAGGTTAAACAAGACGCAAAACTTGTGGCATCAGCCCTTGGAATCCTCCCGAAAAATCAGCGAAAGGCGATTGAACTCTCGTTTTTTGATGAACTTTCACATTCCCAGATTGCAGAAAAGCTCTCCATTCCACTGGGGACTGTTAAATCAAGGATAAGAATTGCGTTTAATGTGCTTCGTAAAGAGTTAGGAGATCAAGGGTGAAACCACATGGCCTAATTGGTGATGAGTGGCTTGTGTCTTACGCGGCAGGTGCACTAAGCAATGTTCATGCACTCACCATAGCATCACACGTATCATACCAACCTGAAATGCAGGAAAAAATCAGAGCCGCCGAAGCTATTGGGGGAGATATTCTCTGTCAGGAAGAAACTGCTGCTATATCTGAGACACTTCTCGCAGAGACCCTAGCAAAACTAGATCATCATGAAACAGAACAGGAAGCCGCTATCAATAAAGAAGCTTCAAACACTGATACCGATATACCAAGCTGCCTCCGTGACTATCTAGGCGCAAACTTAGATGACTTGAACTGGAAGCTAATGGGCCCCGGCATGCATCAAGTTAAACTTGCGACAGGCCCCGAAGGGGAAAAACTGTGGTTACTACGTGCCCGTGGTGGAACGATCATTCCCGAACATGACCATAGAGGCACTGAAATGACACTGGTGCTTCGAGGAAGTTATCACGTGGGCTCAGATCACTACACACCCGGTCTGATTGAGATAGCTGATGCTGACGTACTCAACCACCAGCCAATGATTGATGAAGGCGAAGACTGCATCTGCTTGGTTGTTACAGAAGCCCCCATTAAATTAAAAAGCTTTATTGGTAGAATGGTTCAACCTTTTATCGGCCTTTAAGGACCTGGTCATGCATGTCCCTTAGCTCAACAGGTAGAAGAGAAAACCATCTATACTACGTACTTCTTTCTCGCCATACGAGTACCATCTCACTCTACCTCGCAGTAGGAGAGCTACCAAATCCGTAGCTGACTAGCGGTAGAAGAGTTCTAAATACACACTAACAATATTCGGTAAAGCTTTAAGTGTTTTACTGAAGGAAATCGCTGATTGTTCGTCGATACTCTTGACCCGTACTTTCAGTTCATCTCCGCAACGCCGTATAACAACTCCATCAAGTTCTTCAGGAAACTGCGAGTTAAAGGCGTTAATAACAGTCTCGACTGCTATCTTATCTCCGGCAACAATAGAAAACTCCGATACTAGCCTAGTACGGTCTAATGCTGGCGCAGTATCTTCACTGTTGAATTCAACCGCACTAATAGTATTTGGGGCATACATATCGGCAACCGAAGGCGTAAAGGTTTCGAGAGCCAGATTATCTGCCAGGATGCTGACACATGTATCGCTATAAAATCCATTGAAACGGGATTGCATGGCCTGCCCGTAAGACCCTAGGTTTTCAAAAACAATCCAGTCCCCTTCGCGCGCATCTACCGGCAGCTGAAAAGGGCCTTCCATATGATCAACGCTATCGCAAGTTGGACCGTAAGCATCAAAGCTCTGATACTCTGTAGCTACCATTTCCTCGTTCAATCGGAGCAAACGAACTGCGAAAGGCCATGCAAGAGAACCTGCATCAAACAGCGCGCCGTACGTACCATCATTCAAATAGAGGGAGTTACTCCGACGAAGCTCAACGCGGGCAGCTGTTGCACCCGCTTCCGCAACAAGTGCGCGACCAGGTTCACAGAGTAGTTCTGCGCCGCTGAACCCATAATCGCTGATCGCTTCATGGATAACATCAAAGTAAGTTTCAAGCGGCTCAACTTCCATGCCTGGATATGCCACCGGGAAACCACCTCCAACATCAATAATATCAGGTGCAATGCCCGCCTCTGATGTAATATCCGCTAGTTGCTTAATTGCACTGCGAAAAGCCATTGCATCCATACACTGAGAGCCTACATGGAAACAAAGTCCAATACGGTTCGCAACCAAAGAGACCTCTCTAACAAGGTTTGCAGCGTCAGCGAGTGACACCCCGAATTTGCCGTCAAGATCATAAGCCGCGCCGTCTACTTTGACGGCGATACGA
>JBFOLV010000246.1:0-4606 GCA_040830325.1 Kordiimonas sp.
ATGAAACATGTGATCTGCTTCTTTTAGAGCTACGAATTTTCCGCGTTTAAAGGCGGCTGCGACCCGTTTGTTTTCATCAATTGGCACGAATGTATCGTGTTCGCCTGTGAAAACAGTTGTCTTAATATCAGGCATTAGGGTTAGGTCTGTTGAGGCATCTGCTAGAATACGTTTAGTATTATGGATGAATTGCTCAGTTATACCTTCCGTGGAGTGAATTAGGGCGTGGCGCAATTTCTCGCCGGTAAGTTTGGCTAGTCTGTTTCTTTCACGAAGGTTGGAGTTGGTCATCAGATTAGTGAAACCGTCTGCGAATTCTTCTCTCTTGTTCCACTCTAGCAGGAACAATAGGCGACTGAATTCATATTCTAGCCATTTAGGCAGATGGTCCATAGCTGCACCAAGCACCAAATGTTCAATTTCAGGGAACATTTGTGCATAACGCATGGCGATGATGCTGCCGTAACTACATCCAAGTAGGTTAATGCGGTCTACACCTAACTCATTTACAAGGCAGTGATTGATGGCCTCACAGATGAATTTGAAAGAATATGTGTGTGGGAGAACACCTGTATCACCATTGCCGGGGGTATCTACTGCTATCACCCATGTTTTCTTAGCGAAGGCGTTGCTAAGCTTTTCAATTTGATTGATGTTTTGAAAAGCGCCACCAATGAATACAAGCGGGAGGCCACCATGACTTATACCATACTGTTTCATGTGTACAGGGAAGCCGTGGTAGTTAAAGCGGTGCATAGGGCTTGATACAGGTAGGTTACGAATACTAGACATGATAATTCTCTCTTTCTTACGTTGTGGGGATAAGGGCGGGGGAGCCCTTTCATTTTTCATGTGATGTGACTTTCTTCGATCCTTGAGCCCCTTCTGGGCGGCAAAATTACGCAAATAACAGAGTAGTGTCGCAATCTAAGATGGTGATTGGTGTAACTACTGTTTGCTACTGCAAGTGTTGGTCCATTTTTCCTTTCATTCGTTCCAAAAATCGTTAGTGTGCCCTAAATTTTAGATTGAACGACTTGGATTGAGTGTGATGGTCATTACGCAAGAAATTGAAAAGCGCCGCACTTTTGCGATCATTGCGCACCCTGATGCTGGTAAAACCACCCTTACGGAAAAGCTTCTGCTATTTGGTGGTGCTATTCAGCTCGCTGGTGAGGTGAAGGCAAAAGGCGAACGCCGCCGTGCTCGTTCTGACTGGATGAAGGTAGAGCAGGAGAGAGGTATCTCTGTTGCTTCGTCCGTTATGACCTTTGATTATGAAGGCTGTACCTTCAATCTTCTTGATACACCAGGCCACGAAGATTTCTCCGAAGACACATACCGCACCCTATCTGCGGTAGATAGTGCAGTGATGGTTCTTGATGCTGCAAAAGGTATTGAGAGACAGACTTTAAAGTTGTTTGAAGTCTGTCGTTTGCGAGATATGCCGATTACGACTTTCGTCAATAAAATGGACCGTGAGGCGAAAGATCCGTTCGAACTTTTGGATGAAGTTGAGCAAAAGTTGGCGCTTGATGTCACACCAGCAAGTTGGCCAATAGGTATGGGGCGTGATTTCCTTGGCTGTTACGATTTGATTGCAGATCAGCTCATTCTTTTTGATCGAGGGAAGGGAGATTCTCTCAGCGAGAGTGTCAAATGTACTGGACTAGATGATCCTAAGCTGGAGAGCTTACTGCCAGACCATGCTCTTGAAAAGCTTCGTGAAGATGTTGAAATGGTCCGGGAGCTTTGCCCGCCATTTTCACTAGATGATTATCTTGCTGGTACATTGACACCGGTGTTTTTTGGGTCGGCTGTGAATACATTTGGTGTGCAGGAGCTCCTTAAAGGTGTTGGTGAGTTTGCCCCTAGCCCTAAGCCGGGTAAAGCACTTGAACGGGAGGTTGAGCCAACAGAGAAAAAGGTTTCTGCCTTTGTCTTTAAAATTCAAGCGAATATGGACCCTAAGCACCGTGACCGAATTGCTTTTGTGCGTGTGGTTTCTGGTAAGTTTAAAAAGGGTATGAAGCTTACACATGTGCGTAGCAAAAAGATTATGGCTATTCATAATGCTCAGTTGTTCCTCGCTCAAGATAGAGAGGTAGCTGAAGAAGCTTTTGCTGGTGACATAATGGGTATCCCAAATCATGGTAACCTGCGGATTGGCGACACGTTAACTGAAGGTGAATTGCTCCGCTTCACTGGCGTGCCTTCTTTCGCACCTGAGATGTTACAGAAGGTTCGATCAGAAGACCCAATGAAGGCGAAGCACCTAGGGCGAGCGCTAGAACAGTTGGCGGAAGAGGGCGCAGCAAGTGTTTTCAAGCCTAACCTTGGTAGTGATTGGGTTGTTGGTGTGGTTGGTAGCCTTCAGTTCGATGTATTGCAGGATCGTATCCGCACTGAATACCAGATACCCGTAAAATTTGAAGCAACAACGCTTATGACGGCTGAATGGGTTGAGGGCGATCCTCGGGAAGTTAAACAGTTCTCTGATCAAAACCGAGCCTCTATGGCACTTGATCATTCCGGCGCACCGGTTTATCTCGCGCGAAACAGTTGGCACCTTGATAAAGCGAAAGATGACTTTCCTTCATTGCGTTTTTTGAAGATCAAAGAAGAGACTGCATAGAGATTAATGTGGGCTTTTGGCCCACATTTTTATGAGCGAATACCCACAATTGCACCAGCACCTATAAGTACACTTCCACTTAGGCGATTGAGCAGTGTACGTGCAGAAACACTTTTGAATTTATGGGACATTTTACTAGCGGCAAACATGTATGTTCCTTCAACAAGAAGGCTTACGCCGGCGGCAATCAAGCAAAGTGTTATGATGCCGTCAGTTGCAATAGCAGTGACGTCGATGAAGGTGGGCAGAAAAGCTACGTAGAAGAAGATAGCTTTAGGATTGCCAAGCGTGATGAAAAAACCTGCAAGTAAAGATTTTAGCCCCATGTTTTTTTGGGGAACTGTTGGGGCGTCTTGTATGGAGCTGTTCCATGATTTCCATCCCAGATAAATAAGGTAGGCAGCTCCTGCTAAGCGAATAATATAAAACATTTCGCCCATTTGTGTGGCCAATAAGCCAAGTCCAAAGACAACCGCAATGATGAATAAGATGTCTGCTGCAATTATGCCTGCGAGCATAGAAAAAGCGGATTTAGGGCCGTTTGATATTGCTTGTGCAATGACTGCAAAAAAGCCAGGGCCGGGAGTAGCGGCCAATATGGCTATAGCAACAGCGAATGCAAACATGGATTCGAGGGACATTTAACTCTCCAAAACTTTAATGCACACTATCTTAATTCGGCTGATTGCGCCAGCTGTCGTCTTACACAAAAAAGGCCGAGGAATTACCTCGGCCCACATATTGATGATATGCTCACGTCTTATTTCGATGACTTGCCTTCCGTACTGCTATCTACAGGCTCTATTCTTACACCGCCTTGGCGCTTGAGTTCTTCTCGGCGCATGTTGATGATATATTCCCTCATAGCAGTTGGAATACCGACATTCATGTGTTCGCCATCAGTGATATCACGCAGGCGGTCAAGAAGTGATGTCGCGCCATCTACTGAACTAACATCTGTACCTCCTCCAAACGTATCACCGGCAGTTACGTTAGCAAAAGTAAGCGCAGCCATATTGTTGCTCTGAGCTGTACCAATATCTTTGCCTCCGGCATAAACGTCTGTTGTGTAGTGGTCTGTTTTTAGAAACTTGATTTTCGTAGTGTTTGCATATGCTTCTTTGCTGTTTCTATTCGCATTCTCCACCAGGTGGTTTTTAAGGTCACTATCACCGTTGGGAAAGAATGCAGCATTTTCCTTATAGAATTTCGCTATTTTCAAGGTTTTACCTTTAGCTTTCGCGCCTCTGTTAGAGTTAACAAAGTCTCTTGCGCTTGCGGTTAACAGCGTATCAATATTTTTGTTTGTGAATGCAGCTTTTTGAACGCTAGGCCCACCTATGTAACCCTGATACAAGCCGTAGATAATGAGCTGGCTATCCCACTTATTTGGTAAAATCGTGTGTTGGATATCGTTCAATGAAAGTGAAACGCCGGCAACATTCAGTAGTTTTTGATTCCAGATACTATCTTTTTTATCCTTCTTTCGGCCGATCTTACGCTGTGGATACTGCTTAGCCAGTTGCTCGATTAAGGTCACATTGTAAAGATTGAGCCAATAAGCTAGCTGCTCCTGTTTGCGCCATAACTTTAGTGGGGCATCAGTTGGTACCTGCTCAAGGCTTTTTCTAATGTTAGTTAGCATCTCGACATTTGCAGGCGTGGAGAGTTCACGGAAATTGATGCGGTTGCCCTCATTTCTTGTGTCTCTAGTGTTGCGGCGCGATATTCTTGAGCCAGTTGGGGCTTCTTGAATGGAGTTTGCACTACGCCCGCGAGAAGACCTTTTTGCGCCAATGACAGTGTTTTTGAGGACAAGTGACCAATCAGAATAGTCAATTTCGATTGGTGAGCTCTAAGTTGACCCGCGAAATGGTTCCGGGATTTTAGTTTCATCAGCGTTTACAGATAGACTAACGGCCGCGCAGACCGCTAGAATCTTTAATAAATACATGGATTTCCCCCAGTTTA
>JBFOLV010000247.1:0-3915 GCA_040830325.1 Kordiimonas sp.
AATCCGCTACAAAGATCTTGAAAAATGGTATGACCATGTTGAGCTTTTTGCCGGCATAAGTGGTTCAAAAGAGGGCTTACCACAGCTGCCAGACAGTCAATTTCAGCCTCCAATAGACATGACTTGCGTTGAAAAAGACCTCAAGAAGAAATTCGAAAACCTATATGATGACAGAAAGCTCATTATTGGAAGGTGCGCTCACTTAACTGAGCCTACTGAGGAACAGATGGATCTTGGGCGAGGTCGGTGCCAATCACGCAACCAGTGTCAGCGAGGCTGTTCCTTTGGTGCATACTTCTCAAGTCAGAGTGCAACACTGCCCGCAGCTGAGCGCACAGGCAACCTAACAATGCTAACCGACAATATCGTTCACAGTGTGATCTATGATGCCAAGACAGGTAAGGCAACTGGTGTAAGAGTCATTGACCGCCTGACAATGGAACGCCGCGAATATTATGCACGGGTTGTGTTCCTTTGTGCATCCACCATTGGCACAACTCATTTGATGTTAAACAGTACGAGTGAAGCGTTTCCAAATGGGTTTGCCAACTCTAGTGGTGCTCTCGGGCATTATTTGATGGATCACACTTCTTATGTCGGAGCCCAGGCTCGTATCGAAGGTTTTGAGGACAGTTATTACCACGGACGAAGGCCAACGGGTATTTATATGCCACGCTTCAAGAATGTTCGCGGTCAGGATGCTGATTTTCTTCGCGGCTATGCTTTCCAGGGCAGCACCTTCCGCCCCAACTGGAGGGCGACAAGCAATAAAGCTGGCTTAGGGGCTGATTACAAGAACAGCATCCGCACCCCCGGCCCTTGGATTCTCTATCTTGAGGGCTACGGTGAAATGCTACCGGAATGGCATAACACTATCTCGCTCAATCCAAATAAGAAAGATAAGTGGGGCATACCGGTTCCTCACATAAACTGCACATTAAGTGAAAATGATCACAAAATGCGTAGAGACATTTTAGAGACCCTGAAAGAAATGATGGGAGCAGCCGGCCTAAAGGATATTGAAACATTCCAAGAAGACGATATCGCAGGCCTAGCAATTCACGAAATGGGTACTGCACGCATGGGCAAGGACCCCAAAACTGCAGTACTCAATGGCTTTAACCAATGCTACGATGCGCCAAATGTCTTCGTAACAGATGGTTCATGTATGGCTTCTGTTGCCTGCCAAAACCCATCTCTTACCTTTATGGCTATCACCGCACGCGCCGCAAACTATGCGGCGGATCAGATGCAAGCTGGCGTTCTATAAAAAGGAAAATCCAATGATTAACAGAAGAAACTTTTTAAGGAGCACTGCGCACATTGCTGGGGCCGCTGCTCTCGTGAATGGTTCCACCCTATTTGCAAAAAGTAATTACTTAAACCGAATCGGAATACAGCTATACACGCTCCGCTCCTTGATGAAAGAAAGTGTACCAGAAACCCTGAATTTAGTGTCTAGTCTGGGCTATAAAGAAGTCGAGTTCGCGGGATATTTTGACCACAAACCCACTGACGTAAAGAAGATGCTGAACCAAGCTGGTTTAACAGCACCATCAGTACACGTAGATCTAGCGGATGTGCGTGACCGTTTGAGCGAAACCATAGCAACAGCTGAAGCAATAGGTCACAAATTTATCGTCGTGCCATGGCTCCGCAGCCATGAACGTGAAAGCCTTGATCAATTCAAGGGATATGTTGAGCTTTTTAATAAGGTTGGAGAAGAATGCAAAAAAGCAGGGATCACCTTCGCATATCATAACCATGAATTTGAGTTTGAGCCACTAGATGGTGTTGAGCCTTATGAGTTGTTCCTCGCGGAAACTGACCCGGATTTGGTGAAAATGCAGCTTGATCTATTCTGGACAATCAAAGCTGGTCGAGACCCTATCACTTACTTTAAACGCTTCCCTGGTCGTTTCCCTCTTTGCCATGTTAAAGACATGGCCGCCAATGGAGACATGGTAAATGTTGGAAAAGGTACGATTGATTTTGGGCGTATATTCGCAAAAAGTCAGTTAGCAGGCCTTAAGCACTATTTTGTCGAACATGATCAACCCACCGATGCGCGCACCTCAGCAAAGGAGAGTATAACAACTCTAAAGGCTCTAACCTTCTAATTTAGGACAACCAAGCAACCACTAAGGTGCCTATTTGAATAGGCACCTTAAAGACCAAGCAGTCCCATAAGAACCAAGAAAGCAATACTAGCTCCGACCGCACAGCACACTGTATAAACAACACCAAGCGCAGCACCGTGCAACCTACTATCTCCCCCCAAAGTTTTTGCGACAACACTATCATGACTTGATGCACCGCGCGCTTCCGTACCTCGTTTAATAACACGTGATCGAATATATTGTTCCGTGTTTAGATATACAGGCCAAAACGCTGCGAGGAAAAACAGGAATAATATTAGCCCTTCTAGCAGGCCAACGTCGGCTGCTTTCAGGACACCTAGGAGCATTGGCGTCGCAATTGTTAACATCACTCCAATGTAAAAGCCTTGAAAACCCCTCGTTTCTTGCTCAAGCAATCGACGGCAATGTGAACATCTAAATACAGCAATATGACGAAGGAAGTTTCTCTTAAAGCCACGCTGAGCCATAGTACCCGGGCAACTAACACAACGCCTAAGTTCAACTTTATGGGTGCCGATATCTGACATGGCATTCATCTTATGCGGCCCCCAAATCATATAGGCCATACGCCAAATTCCAAGTAGGTTCCGAGGAAGCCCCCTCTGTATTTTCCTCACTTGCTGCCAGCTTTTGCACTATGGCACGTTTACATCGCTGCAAAAGATTGGATGGTAGAGTTGACTTTGCCATAACCTCGTCAAAGCCAACATCAAGGAGGTAGGCATATTCAGTTGGTGACGGCGAATGAACCAACGCTACGATTGGCGCACTCCCTTTTCGTCCAAAAAGAGATCGTATTTGAACAGTTGCATCAATTGCGTCCTGTTTCGACACTTCTGTATCCAAAAGAATTATATCAAATGGTTCTGAAAGCTGCGCAACATACAATGCTTCAAAGCCATTTTGGGCTTCGGTCACACGACAACCATCTGAATTTAAGTCCTCGTAGATATTCTGACGTAATTTAAGGTCGACACTTGCGACTAAGACTCTAAGAGACATGCGTTTACCAACGCCCGCATTCCTACCTTTTGTTGAATTACCCACACCCTTATAAGCAGCCATCATGTTCTCACTTCCAACAGCGTATCTTTGTATGTTGGAAACGATACCACTAAGGCCGCTTGAAACTTTGTCACCGGTGTATAAACTTGTATTAAAGTGTATTAGTCCATTGAGCCACACCTACTATGTAAATAGTTTAGTGAAAACCTTGGCCTGTTTTGGAGTAAATGAGTGGGGTCGAAACCACATATTTTGATCGTCGATGACGAGGCAGACATCCGTGAGCCTGTAGGCACCTATTTAGGCATGAATGGCTTTGATATAACACTCGCGGCATCGGCAAAGGAAGCGCTTTCCGCTATACAACAGCAGACACCTGACCTGGCTCTCCTAGATATTATGCTTGGCGCAGATGACGGCATGGATCTTTGTAAAAAGCTTCAAAACACATCAGATATAGCAGTTATCTTCTTATCCGGAAAATCAGAAGAGACTGAGCGTATCATTGGGCTGGAGCTAGGTGCAGACGATTACATCGTCAAACCTTTTAATCCTCGCGAACTTCTAGCTCGAATTAAAGCAGTTCTCCGAAGAAAAGGAACAACCAGTCAAGCTAGTCCATCCGCAATGCAACGTGTCGCCTTTGGTCCATGGATATTTGATCCAGCACAACATGAAATTGTAAATAACACAGGTGACGTCACTGCCTTAAGTTCAGGTGAAACAATACTTCTGCAGACATTTCTTGCTCAACCACAAAAAATATTCA
>JBFOLV010000248.1:0-5603 GCA_040830325.1 Kordiimonas sp.
AAAAGACTGCTCATCATTAGTCCAATGACAAAAACAAAGAAAAGTAGGCTTAAACGGGATGCTGCGGGATCCGCATGATCCAGTCCCTCTAGTAATGGCCAATCTGCCAAAGGCCATGTCAGTAGCCAACCGCCAATCAAAAAGACCATAATCATAAAGATGCCTAATGGCATGGAAACTAACAAAAAACCGAGTCTAAGTTGGTTTCTTCGCTTGTTTGACCATATGACGAGGATAAATCCTGTGAAAGCCAAAATGATCAAGGCCCATGAAGTGCTGACACTCCAATGAATAAAAAACATGGAAAAGATATCAAAGAACACTCGGTCCTCTGAATGTAAGGCATTCAAATCACTATTCCCAAATGCAGAAATTGCGTCCATAGCGTTCTGGCCGTGATGCTGTATGCTGTTTGGGCTAATATTCTCTACTTTATCTATTGCCGAATGATAGTGAGAAGCGTGTCCCCCAAAGGCAAAATTCAAGCCGCTAACGCCCTCATTTCGGAATATGCTAAAATCCGTGTCATTCGGCATGTTTTTATAGACTTCATAAAAAAAAGAGTTGCCGTGGGGGGCTTGAGAAGCTTTGGAAAACTGCCTGATTATGTGGCCATTTTGCTTTCCTGTTTCAAATAGCATGCTTGGGCCTGATGCCCCACGCCCTTCAAAGTTAAAAACCAATTTCACTGTCGAGAAAAGAGGATGTTTATGGACGAATCCTGTGGCACCAAGAAGACCGACTTCTTCTCCGTCTGTAAAAAGAAAAATGATATCATTTTGGTATGTTGGGCTTCGCTGTAAACGAGAGGCTACTTCTATGAGCGCCGCAACAGCGGCCATGTCATCCCCAGCGCCGGGAGTCGCAGGCGTGCTATCATAGTGCGCCATGAGTAAGATGGCATTGTTGTTTCCAGTATTTACACCGGGCAAGCGGACAATAATGTTTTCAATGTCCGCACAAGCTGGCGTTAGGGTGCCGCATACAAAGTCTGCCTGTATTTCAGGCAAATAACCAGCCTCCTTAAGCTTACCTGCAATACGATCACGAACCCGCTTATTTTCTATTGAACCAACGGGGTGAGGCAGATTTTGCGGGATCAGCTCTCTTAGAATGTTGTAGGCATTTTCTCCATTAAAGACCGTCGGGTCAGCTTTGTATTCAGACACGAGCTTAGGTGGGGCCAAAGCAGCGTCAAATAGTAGGTATATAAAAAACAATAGAGGTAGGGACAGTATTGACGGTGACGTCCATAGACTTTTCTTTTTCATTGTTTATGCCCCTGTGAGCCAATCATTTTTAGAAGATAAAACTCATTAGATTCCAGTGATGGAGAAACCATGTGAGGTAGATTAAAACCGCTACAATGAGGCTATGATGTATGCGTGTAGCTATATTCCAGTGCTTTAGGCACCATACGTTACTGGCCTGGTAGAAGTTAATTGCGCTTAGTGGAACCATGAATAGTGCGATAGCAGTCACCAGTTTTGTTGCAAACGTGATGCCGTCATACTCAAAGCGTTGTGTCGTCATAACCAAGACAATAGCCATGAGCAAGCCAATGGAGAAAATGCAGGAAATCACCATCAGCGTGACAATGCTTTTGCCTGATAGCGGGAGGGAAGCATTCCTATGCCAGCCATAGCGCGCTTTGATGAGTGCAGAAACCAGTAACAGTATACATATTAAGAGCATCACTATATTGAAACTTGATGTTTCATACCATTTGATGCGCTCAAAATTATAGTAGGGTTTCTCACTCCACTGAATGTGGTTCAGTGTGCCCTCTGGACCCTCAATGAAATATAGCTTTTGGCTGTTTTTGGTGTTTACAAACAGTTGTTTGCCGACTGGGATGAAGCGTTGGGATTTGCCGTCCCGTTCCATGATAAGAGTGTTGTCATCTTCTGATGCGGCAAATACTACTTCATCCAGCATATAGTATGCTTTGATAGCGTCTGTTTGGACCATGCGCATTGACCGAAAACTTCCTTCGTAAGCAGAAAGAGAGACCGCTTTCGGGTCATACCCCCGCGCTGCTTCTTGAGGGAAAAAGTAGTTAACAATGTTCTTGGCTGGATCTTCTATACCCTCAGCAGCCTTACCGCCGGTGAACGAATAAAAGATGCCTATCTTGCGTTCTGGCAATAGAGCCAAGTTGCTGAAAAAATGCGATGTTGCGCCGCTATGCCACAGTGTATTCTCTCCATTAAGTTTTCCTTCAAAAAAACCATGGGCCATCCCGGGTAAAGCTTTACTATGAGTGAAGGCTCTCGAGTGCATTTGAGCGATTGTACTCTCGGATAGAATACGGCCTTTTACCCCGCTACCGTTGTTTAGATGGGCGATCATAAACAGAGCCATGTCACGAGCTGTTGAAGACATGCTGCCAGCGGGCGCCCAAGACCCAATATATTCAAATCCTAAGGGCTTGGGCTTTCCGCTTTCTCTTTTATAGGCTGTCACATGATCAGCTAGAAAGGCTCGGTCATCACTCTCAGCAAAACTGCTATTTTCCATTCCTAGAGGCCTGAAGATGTTTTTCTCAACATAAGATGGAAAGTCTTCCCCAGTTACGCTCTCTACAATACCTCCCAACAGGCCAGCACCATAATTAGAATAAGCAATATATTTACCGGCTTCCCACATTCTTGCCGGTTGGTATTGTTTTAACGCATGCAATAAGGGAAGGCGCTCAGAAGCAGAGCGGTCCATATACCCGCCAAGGGCGCTATCTTCAAAACCAGCAGTGTGCGTCAATAGGTGCCGAATAGTGATGGGCGTCTTGAAATGGTCGGCGATCTGTATGCCCTTCAAGTAACGATTTGCATCTTGGTCAAGGTCAATTAACCCTTGCTCATAAAGTTGCATAATGGCCGTGTAAGTGAATAGCTTGGAAACAGAACCAACCCTGAAGCGGGACTGTGCGGGGTCAACGACCTGTTTCGGCTCCAGATTTGCAAAGCCATAACCCTTAGCCAGTATGACTTTCCCATCTTTGACGATGCTTATGGTAGCCGCTGTCATGTTCTTGGCGCGCATGCGGTTATGTATAAGACCGTCGATATAGGCTTCTAGAAGATCAGGCCTCATAAGTGGGCGTTCGGCAGAGGAGGCCCAGACATTGCTCGGGCTTACAGAAAGGATAATAAAAAATGCGGCGACAAACTGAGAGAAATATTTGGTCATGATAGCTTCTCAGCTTTCTCGTTATATGGCTGCCAAATGTCACTAAGTGCTCGTTTAAAATTGCCCCCAAGTATCGCGGCAACATGGTCCGCGCTGTACTGCCTCTGCAGCAACGCTTCTGTTAGGTCATATATTTTCTTGGGATGATCTAAGCCTTCGATATCAATCTTGTCGCGGAAGCCATAGGTACCTTTATAGTGAGATTTCAGCATATTCAGATAATGCTTGGGCAAGGCATCATAGCCATATGGGTCTGCGTCAGTACCGATACCGACATGCTCAATACCAACAAGCTTCACGACGTGATCAATATGATCAATAAAATGATCCAGTGTCGTTGGCTCTTTATCGCGAACAAAGTTTCGCACACCGGTTATACCCATCACGCCGCCAGTTTTCGCCATGGACTGTATGGCTTCGTCCGTTTTGCACCGGACATGCCCTGGCACAAGGGCACGACAGTTTGAGTGGGTTATGAGCACTGGCTTTTTTGACGCAACGAAGGCGTCCAGGGTGGTATTGTCCCCACAATGAGATACATCAACGGCCATACCAAGCTTATCCATGCGTTCAACAACATGAATGCCATAGTCGCTAAGACCCCCATCAGCGCGGTCCGTGGCGCCCGTACCTATCAGGTTGCGGCTATTGTAGGTAAGCTGAGAGACACGTTGTCCAAGACCATAAAATAGATCAATATCATCTAGGGTTTGAAAGTGATCGGAGTTTTGAAATCCATACAAAATACCGGTCCGGCCACTTTTATATACTTCATCAAAGTCCTGGATATCTGTAATGCGTGCAAAATCTTCATGATGCTCTGCAACAAAGCCATTTAGCTGCCCAATATGGGTGAGCACCTGCTCCCTACTATTAGGCCCAATAAAAGCATGAGATGGGAAATAGACGTTGATCCCAGAGGTCCTGATATCATCCATCTCAGCTTTGTTTAGCTTGTAGGGATTACTACCATTTTCGCCAGCTTTGATAACTTTCAAATCATTTAGACTGGACAGCATATCGATCACCAAAGACGAATTGATGATATCAATCGTTTTCGCTGAATATGTATCCGTTGATGAGGCAAACAGTTTGAACCGTCCGTCGTTGAGGAAAGGTGCTGCTACTGCAGTACCTAAACCCGCACAGGCGGCTTTAATAATCTGACGACGATTGAAAGGCTTTTTGGCTTTGTGTGCCATGAGGAAATCTCGCAGTTCTAGGAAAAAAGGGGAGGCACGAGGCCTCCCTCAGAGGGAATAGGCAACTAATCAGAACTGGGTTCGTACATTGATGCCCATAGTGCGAGGTTTGAGTTGGAATGCAAAATTACCGCTGCTATTGAGGGAAACGAGTGCATCGTTATTGAACAGATTATCTGCGTATAAGGTGAGATCCCATTTGTTGCTTGTTAGCCCAACCCGAAGGTTCACCAGAGTATAGGACGGTAATTTCGGAGCTAAGTTCGCCCTTGGTGCATTGAGGAAGGCGGAAAAGCCATTTCCAACATATTGATGGTCCGCTCTTACAAGAAAATCAAAAGTGTCCGACACTGGGCGCGTATATTCAATGGAGTTGGAGATGGTGAAATCCCGGGCTCCGGGCATTCTATCTCCTTGCAGCGCAAATGGTATGCCTGTGTCAGGGTTTAAGACATCTTCATCCATTCTGGCTTTGTTCCATGCAAGCGCACTTGTTAGCTGCAGGCCGCTCATTGGACGTCCGATCAGCTCTATCTCAATTCCCTTGGAATAGGCTTGGCCACCATTAGATGTATAGCTGAGTTCTGTTGTTGGTTCATCCAACTCTACCTGGATATCTGTCCAGTCAATGTAATAGAAGGCAGCATTGAATATTAGGCGATTTTCATACCATGATGTTTTAACGCCAACTTCGTAGTTCCATAGGGAGTCAGGGCCGAAGCTTGCTGGAGGAGAAGGCTCAACAGGAATAGGGATGTTCGTGCCGCCAATACGGTACCCTTTCGCAGCCGATGCATATAGAAGTGCATCATCAGTTACCTTGTAAGCAAGTACAAACTTTGGGGTGAGTTTGCTTTCAGTATGATTGTCGGGATCATTTACATTGACCAAACCACCAGTTGCGATACCTGTTTGCTGATCTCTATACTCTGCCTCATTGCGGAACCAGCGCATGCCAAGCGTTGCTTCCAGTTTATCACTTAAATCATAAGATAATTCACCGTAAAGCGCGCGCTCTTCATCGGTTACATCAATATCGGCTGTCAGGAAAATATCACTTGGGGCCCCAGCGACAGCCCCAATGCCGGGTATCTCAAAGATTGATGTAGCTGATCTATTTCGTTTAAAATAGAAGGCTCCAACGATCCAGCGGAAGCTTCCTTGATCGGATGAAGTTAAACGAACTTCTTGCGCAAAACTGTCCGATGTATC
>JBFOLV010000249.1:0-10165 GCA_040830325.1 Kordiimonas sp.
AACTATTTGTGCTAGCGAGCCCCTTCTATTTGCAGGTAGCTGTGGATGAGGTGCTTACCAAGTTTGATACTGATTTACTGCTGGTACTGGCGCTGGGTTTTGCAGGCTTTACGCTGATTAACCTCATTTCTCAGACACTGCGCGGGTATGTGTTGTTGTATTTTGGTAGCATGATGTCCTATCAGATGGTGAGCAATCTGTTTAGGCATCTCCTTAAGCTCCCAATCGATTTTTTCGAAAAACGCCATATTGGCGACATCGTCTCGCGCTTTGGCTCAATGGAGCCTATCAAACAAATGCTTACTGAAGGGCTTATCTCAAGCCTCATTGATGGCATCATGGCGACCACAACACTCATTCTGATGTTTGTTTATAGCCCTACACTTGCCGCAGTAGCGCTTGTGGCATGGTTTCTCTATTTTGCACTGCGTATGGCGGTATACCGCCCATTCAGAGCGGCGCAGGAAGATGTGATTGTCAGCCAAGCCAAAGAACAAACCACTTTCATTGAAACAGTAAGAGGCATGACAAGTCTCAAGCTGTTTGGCGGTGAAGGTGAGCGGGAAACTATCTGGCAAAACCGTTATGCTGAAGTCATCAATACAAATGCAAGAGCTGGCAAGCTGGGCATATGGTTCCAAAGCGCCAATGCCGGTATTTTTGGTATTGAGCACATCATTCTAATTTATATTGCAGCCAAAATGGTGTTAGCAGGTGAATTTACCGTTGGGATGATCTTTGCTTTTATGGCCTATAAGCGGAGCTTCACAGAGAAAGCTTCTGCGCTGGTAGAAAAAGCAATTGAGTTCAGGATGCTTAACCTGCATCTGGAACGCATTGCAGACATTGCACATGCAGAGCAAGAAGAGCAAGGTGCAGAACTACCTGACACAATAGAGCAAAAGCCAATATCAGGCGAAGTTACCCTCAAAGATATTCGCTATCGCTATGCTGATAATACGCCGGAGGTACTACAAGGTGTTGATCTGACTATAGATGCAGGCTCATCTGTAGCTATAGTTGGCACTTCTGGATGCGGTAAGACAACCCTCCTTAAAATCATGACAGGATTGTTCAAGCCAACAGGTGGTCAGGTGCTATTGGATGGTATGTCACTAAACGACTATGGCCTTACCCATTACCGCAAGCAAATTGGTGTGGTGATGCAAGAGGACGACCTGTTTGCGGGCTCCATTGCAGAGAATATAGCGTTTTTTGATCCTGAAACGGATATGGCACGGGTAGTTGAAACCGCTAATGCCGCCATGATCCATAGTGAAATTATGGCGATGCCTATGAAGTATGAAAGCCTTGTGGGTGATATGGGGGCAGCACTATCAGGGGGGCAAAAGCAGCGCATTATGCTCGCTCGTGCACTCTACAGGCAACCAAAGATACTCTTTATGGATGAAGGGACAGCACATCTTGATGTTATGACTGAGCAGATGGTTAACCAGTCCATCTCTAGGCTGGGTATCACCCGCATTATTGTTGCCCACAGACCTGAAACTATTCGTTCAGCGGAGCGGAGACTGGAAATCTTTGATGGCAAATTAAACGAAAATAAAGCGGCAAATTTAAGTAAGTCAGATAGATGTGAGAAGAAAATTATGAGCTTTGTTTCTTTGGATGGCCTTGGTCCATTCGAGGACACTAAGGCTGATGCAAATGGTTTGCACCAGCAGACAGAAGGAGCCGGCGGCTAACAGCAATTGGACCACCGGCCCCAACCCAAATCAACATGAAATGGAAACTAAATTATGACAACTGTTACAAACAAAATCAATGAACTGTCTCCTGAAGAATTGAATCAAGTTAATGGAGGTTTAGTCCTCGTTGGCTTAGTAGCCGCTAGAGCAGCTGGGAATAGTATTCGTGACGCTCGGAATAACAGAGATACTGGCGCTCGTAGTATGATTCATAGCCTTCTTCGTGCTGCGGGTGGCAGTGGCATACGGAACTGGTTCGATTAAGGGGCGCTTCACTCCGACTTTTTTTGCCACCCACACCCTATTTTTCTTGGGGTGCGGGTGGCAAAATAATTGCGAGTTGCTGATAAGTTTTTGGGTGATGAATACTAAATCACGCTTAAGCGTATATTTTAATTAGGGCGGTAAATAATGAAAAATATAATTCTCTTATCAGTATTTTGCGTATTTTTAACTAGCTGTCTGGAGAGGCGCGGTCCCGCCGTTTGGGTTATAAAAGATACTGATACAGAAATGTACATCACAGGTACAGTGCATGCACTACCCAAAAAAACAAGCTGGTATTATTCTGACATTGAGGCCTTAATAGCCAGTTCCAGAGGCGTGTTTTTTGAGGTTGATGAAACAGCGCCGGAAAATCAGAAAATTGATCGCTATTTGAGAAAATACGGTTTGTTAAACGGCACACGAAATTTAAAGGAATTATTACCTGAGCATCTCTATAAAGATTTAAGGTCAGGTTTGGTCAGGTTCTCTCAGTTGAGTAGTACGATTGATCAAATGAAGCCTTGGCATGCCGCGTTCATTTATGAAGCACGTAAATACTTTATCCAACATAAGTATAAAATGGACCATACGCTGGACACTTTAGCTCTTGAAACGGTTAGAAAGTATAGTGTGCCCATTATTAGCTTAGAAACAATCGAGGCACAACTTCAAGTGCTAGACGGTTTATCGGATGAGCAAGAAGTCATATATGTAAAGTCAGTGTTAGACGGCGATGTGAATTCTTTAAGTAATACTGAACAATCTATTGAAGCTTGGCGCTTAGGTAATGTTGATGAGCAGAAAAGACTTCTTGAGACATATACACGTAGCTATCCCAGTTTAGCAGAAAATTTACTGTATCAGCGTAACAAAAATTGGGCTGACCGCCTTGCATTGCAGATGGTTGAACGTGATGGGGCTTATGTGGTCATCGTAGGAGTGGCCCACTTAGTAGGTGACAACTCTTTGCT
Organism: Kordiimonas sp.; assembly: GCA_040830325.1. Taxonomy (GTDB): domain Bacteria; phylum Pseudomonadota; class Alphaproteobacteria; order Sphingomonadales; family Kordiimonadaceae; genus Kordiimonas. The sequence goes on from JBFOLV010000249.1 coordinate 2,948, forward strand.
TGATTTACTTCGAAATCAGGGATTCGATGTCCAAAGAGTATACTGAAATAGATTGAGTCAGAGCTTGTGGTCTATATAGGGGAACGACGGACGGGTTAAGTCTGTACTATTACATAATTAACAAGTTAGCTTTTAGGTATACGTCTAGGTTCATGCCTACTTTTCAACTCACTGCGCCGTACGTCTCTCATCCTTCAAGTTTCAATTCTAGCAATCTTTTTTGAACCTTTTCTCTTTTAAAGTTGCGTTGCTCCAGACGTAGGCACTTTTTGTTAGTGATATTTCAATCTCTATGTTGTGGAGGCTGGAATAGTTCACAGGGCCCGCTTTAGGGACTAATTCGTTAATTTTCATGTAAGACTTCTATTTTACCAGCTTACACAGTTTTATCGCAAGTATAGCCCGGAGACTTGAAGCCTCCAATGTATCCGTTCAACTAGGAAAAAGGCGAGCAATAATAATACTGCGACTGTTTTTAGGGTGCATAATTTTGAACAAACTAGCAAAGTAAGTTGTTGCAATGCTATGAAAATTATGGAGTGCTGCTGCTTGGGCTTTAGGATGAGTTTTGTGAATCGTGAAACTCACAAAAATTTGCGCTAAACAAATTAATAATAACAATGGTTTAACTGCGTGTCGCTCAGGCTAACAATCTGAAAGTCGCAGGTTCAAATCCTCCTCCTTTCATCACCAAAGAGAACAAAAGATACCTGTCCTCTTTAAGAGAGATCTCTCTTATCTGTGCCTAAAAATGTAAATTTAATCCTTAGGACAAAGAATGGGCAGCACAAATAATCCCAATAATACCATTATTTATCAACAGCTTATATATTACATCCCTAATTCCTAATCTGTAGGCCGGTGGTTCGAATCCACCTGGGATCACCATGTCATCCCTCTATATATATTCTACCTCAAATACGGTATATCTGCCTGTGACAAATGGCTTACAGGGGAAGGTAATGCGGCTCACTCTTTACTATTTTTCACTGATGTTCCTCAGTTGTAACGCTCTTGCGGATAAAGCAGCAGAGTATGGATCAAATGCCAGTATCGGCAAGTACCTACAATTACCTGACATATCTCTCTATTATGAGACATACGGCGACGGAGCGCCGATATTAATCATTCACGGCAATGCCGGCAGTATAAAAGACATGGCACCCCAGATCAGCCATTTCTCAAAAAACAGACGGGTGATTGTCGCTGACAGTAGAGGCCACGGCAAAAGCGGGCTAGGTAAAGATCCGCTCACATACGAAAAAATTACTGCCGACCTCATCAAACTTTTGGACCATCTGGGCATCGAGAAAACAGATATTATAGGCTGGAGTGATGGTGGCATCGTTGGCTTACACATGGCAATGAGCCACCCAGGGCGCTTAGAGAAACTAGTAACATTTGGCGCTAATTTATTTGCGGGTGAACCCGCGATTTATCCTTGGCTCAATGGGCCACTTGAAGCATGGAAATCAGCCATTGAAGCAGGGCTAGCATCTGACCCTTCATCACCTGAATGGACCATACAAGACCAGCACTACAAGTTACTAATGAACATGACACCAATCAGCAAAGATATGCTTCGAAAGATAACAACTCCAACCTTAGTCATCGCGGCAGACAGAGATGCAATTACTAACCACCATACCGTTGAAATATTTGAAGCACTAACAAACGCACACTTAGCTGTGCTGCCAGGCAGTACACACTGGGCGCCAATGCAGCAACCAGCCTTATTTAATCAACTAACGGAAAATTTTCTCGAAGAACCCTACAAGAGGCCCTCTTCCAGAGATGCTTTTTGAGTTTAAAGAGCGCCTCACTTACTGAGTAAGGCGCTCTCATTGATCTATTTTTGGGTGGCAATCCAATCCGTGATCACTTCCTCCAATACAGCCATTGGCAGTGAACCATTACCAACTATCGTGTCATGGAACTTACGGATGTCAAAGTTTGGCCCAAGTTCTTTTTCTGCTTTAGTCCTCAGGGCTTTAATACGTAATTCTCCTACTTTATAGGAAAGCGCCTGAGCAGGCCAAGAAATGTAACGGTCAATTTCACTTCGTACATCATGGTCGCTCAAGGCTGTATTGGTGAGCAGAAATTCAATTGCTTGGTCCCGTGACCATCCGAAAGCATGCATGCCTGTGTCAACAACCAAACGACAAGCCCGCCACATTTCATATGTTAAGCGACCAAAATCACTATAAGGGTCATTGTAAAATCCAGCCTCTTTGCCCAGACTTTCCGAATAGAGGCCCCAACCTTCTGCATAAGCAGAGTATGACAATGTCTTCCGGAATTCCGGCATATCAATTTCCTGCTGAAGCGCTCCTTGAAAATGATGACCGGGAACAGCCTCATGGTACGTAAGTGCTTCAAGATTATAGAGCGGTTCTTTTAGATAGTTGTTCGCACCCAAATAATAAGTGCCCGGTGTTTTACCGTCGCCTGACGAGGCAACATAAAAGGCACCACCACTCGCGCTTGCCTTGATATTAAAGGTGCCCCGCGGCAGCACCGTAAACCATTTTGGCAATTCACCCTGCATGCGAACTGCCAGATATGAAGCTTTTTCAATCAAATCGGTCGGGCTATCAGCATAGTTCTTTGGGTCGTTTCTGAGACTATCCAGAAAAGCCTTAAAGTCACCTTTGAAACCAACATGGTCAATAATCGCCTGCATCTCTGCTTTAATACGCTTCACTTCAGACAAACCAAGGTCATGAATTTCACGGGCACTCATATCAGTCGTCGTGTAATAATTGATTAAATAGCGATAGTAATCATCACCGCCTTCCAAGCTTGTAATACCGACACCTGCACGGCACTTGGGCATATATTCCCCAAGGAAAAAGGCTAAGAATTTTCTGTATTCCGGAATAACCGTATCTTTGATCAATGCGGCAACCTTATCCCTATATTCAGCTTGCTTACCTTCAGATATAGCGATAGGGAAACTAGCAACGGGTACATAAAACTCACTATCCGTCACATCCTCATGAATAGAGCGCTGGATAGTTTGGTGATAGTTCTTAAAACTCTCACAGTAATGCGTGTAACCATTATCCGCGGCTTCTTTAAGGATAGCCATAAACTCGCCATTATAGCGAGGATAGTCAGCTAAACTTACCAGATATTTGTCATAGTCTTCTTCACTCAAAAAACCCATTTTCGCTGGGGCTTCAGCAAAATATGTATGAAAGCCTGCATAATAGTTTATTGGGAAATACCTATCTGGTTGCTTGTAACTTTCTCGTTCAGCAAGCCGTTCATATTTGAACAACTTAAAGCTAACTCGGTCTTCTTTATCTAGATCAGCTTCTTCAATAGCGTTAATGCGCTCAATAATTGCTTCATTGAAACTCTGTCGTCTCTTCATACCCGCAGCGCTAAAATCAGGTAACTTTCCATCCATACGAAAAACGTCAGGATCGCGCCTGAAAAACACTTGTTCCTCAAGTGTATTTTCCCAATGATCTTTGAGAATACCCTCAAAGGATGACGTCGCATCCGCCATAGCAGCCTGCGACGTTAGGGTGCAGCAAAACAGGGCCCCAATAAGTATATTTTTTATCATCATGGCGCGGAGTATTGTCGCCCAACTGTATATTGTCAATCAACCAAGTTACAGCTATACCGGCGACAAACAACGAAGGATTGCCCATGAGTGAATTGCCCCCTTGCCCAAACTGTCAATCGCCGTATGCCTACGAAGACAGAGACATGCTTGTATGCCCAGAATGTGCGCATGAATGGGTAGTTGGTTCAGACATATCTAATGAAGAAGAAGCAGTCATTCGAGATGCTGTTGGCAACCCACTTCAAGACGGCGATAGCGTTACTGTTATTAAGGACTTGAAAGTAAAGGGCTCCTCACTCGTCGTCAAAGTGGGCACAAAAGTGAAAAATATCCGGCTTGTAGACGGTGATCATGATATTGATTGCAAAATCGATGGCATCGGCGCCATGAAACTGAAATCACAGTTCGTAAAGAAAAGCTAATACCTAAGGTTTTGACAGGCAAGCCTATTTCACCCTAACCTCCAGTCCATGATTGGGGGATCATTGATGCGCTGGAAGCTTGCTTATATTCTAACTCTCTGGATAATTGCCAGCCCTGCTGTCTATTCCCAAAAACATCTCAAACACCTCAAAAGATGCGGGAACGGTTACATTTCAGAAGTATTATCCGGTGATCAGGTCAGATTAGATGATGGCTAAATTTTAATCCTTGCTGATGTAAAAGCCCCTGAATTTTGGCGAGAAGAAGCGCCTTATAAAAGCTGGCCCTATGTTTTCAAGTAAAAAACCGCCCCCTCCAAAGTCGCCAAGGGACAAGCCGCTACACTATACTGCGGCAAACCAGCTAAAGATACATTTGGCCGTACAATTGCACATATTGAGCTTCCTGATGGGACATGGCTACAGGAACATTTGCTTCATGAAGGGCATGTACTTTTCTTCCCAAATATCGCAGTCGGCAATATTTCGAATACCTTAATCTCCGCGGAAAACAAGGCACGTGAAAGGCGCAAAGGGCTATGGGTGTCGCCACTTTATCAACCAGTAAATGCAACAGGGTCAGACCTAAAACCTGGCTGGTTCCAAACTGTGAAGGGAACTGTTTATTCGGCTAAAAAAATTGGCAAAACAATTTACCTGAACTTTGATCAAGATTGGCGAACTGATTTCACAGTCCAGTTAACGCAAAAGCTTGAAAGAAAGTATCTAAAAAAGGAGCTGTCGCCGTTATCTCTGGCTGGGCAGAATATAGAAGTCCGCGGATGGGTAGAATGGTCAGGAGGGCCAAAAATCATTTTAACCCACACTGACCAAATGCAACGGCTAGCCGTTCGCTAAACCAGCCATAACAGGGTCACCGACTTGTTTTACAAGCGCTTGCTTTAGCTTCCCTAAAGCTTGTGCTTCAAGCTGACGAACACGTTCTTTGGAAATGCCGAGTTGCGAGCCTAAAACAGCGAGAGTGACACCCTCGGTTTTTAACTGTCTCTCCCGAATGATGAAAGTTTCCCTGTCAGTGAGGTTTTCCATCGCCATTTCAATGAGCTCCGCTTTTTTCTCATTGTCATGACTTTCCGTATATAGCTGTTCAGGTTGTGGATCCTCTGAGACTAACAGATCCTGCCATTCCTGTGCTGCCTCATCTGCGACGGGCGCGTTGAGAGACCTGTCACCCGCAGTCATGCGGCCTTCCATAGCTTCAACGTCTCGGAGGCGAACGCCCATTTCGTCGGCTATCTGATTTCGAGCAACGAAGGATAGAGGGCGGTCAGGATCTACACCCATACGGGCTTTCAGCCTTTTAAGATTGAAAAACAAGGCCTTATGAGCAGATGTTGTACCTGTCCTAACAATGGACCAGTTCCTAAGTACATAATCTTGAACCGCAGCGCGAACCCACCAACTCGCATACGTAGAAAAGCGTACTTCGCGACTAATTTCAAAACGGTAAGCAGCCTCCATCAAACCAACTGTACCCTCTTGAATCAAATCACCAACTGGTAATCCGTAATGTCGGTATTTACTGGCCGTGGCAATAGCGAGTCTTAAGTGTGCTTCAGTGAGTTTTTTCAGAGCGTGCTCGTCACGCTCTTGCTGCCAACTGATCGCGAGTTCACCTTCTTCTTCACGCTCAAGAATCGGCGCTTTCATCGCAAACCGAATTAGCCGCCTGTCTTCCGTTGTTGCCCAGTTACTCCGCGCCAAAATAACCTCCCCTATTGGATCAGTTGCCTATGATCTTTGTCATTTTAGGCACCTATATTTACGAGTCATTTTTTAATGTCTTCGATTAATGAAAGGCATTATGATTATTTTTGCATGCAATTGCAGCATTTTTTTTAAACTTCACAAAAAAAGTGATCCGGACATAAAAAAAGCCCGCTCCAATTAGGGGCGGGCTTTTTTGTAAGTTATTGAAATTGCTTAAGCTGCAAGCTCTTTTTCAAGTTTGTCTAAAGAAGCTGATTCATCAATTTCTTCAACAGCAGCAAGCTCACGTGCAAGGCGACCTAGCGCAGACTCGTAAATTTGACGTTCACTGTAAGACTGCTCAGGCTGATCAGCACCACGGTGCAAATCGCGTACAACTTCAGCAATAGAAACAAGATCACCACTATTTATCTTGGCTTCGTATTCCTGAGCACGACGGCTCCACATAGTACGTTTAATACGAGCTTTACCCTTAAGGGTCGTAAACGCTTCTTTAAGCGTCGCATCAGAAGAAAGGCGCCGCATGCCACTTGATTCAGCTTTATTTGTAGGAACCCGGAGCGTCATGCGCTCTTTTTCAAAGCGAATCACATATAATTCGAGCTTCAAACCTGCAATTTCTTGCGCTTCCAGCTCAGTGATTCGGCCCACGCCATGTTTTGGGTATACGATATAATCGCCAACTGCGTAGGTATTTTTAGATGATTTAGCCATACTAATGTACAGTCCTTCCTAACAAATCAATTTCATCGGTTGCCTCGAAAGGAACCAATAAAATAATAGTTTCACACGCAACCAGATTGCCATAAGGTCGCGGAAACCCATGAGAAATTCCCCACAAAAGGATTTTCCCAAACAAAACACCGGCAAAGAAAGGTGAGTGCCCAACAAAGGCACACAGCCAAACCGCTCCACCGGCAAAGATTAAAATATGGTGGTTCTGACCACCCGCTACAGCTACCATTCCACATAGAACAGCCTGCGCCACGACAGGATTGTAACACATTTTTCACAAAAAATGTAGGGCAAAGCACAAAAAGTGCCCAAATACAGGGCTTTCAGGATCATTACGAACGCCAACTAAGTTACTAGGCATTAAAAAAACCGGGCTTGGCCAACCCGGTTTTTATTCTCATATATGGTCCGTTACCCTGACAGCAACCAACCAGTAATAATCAAAAAGACTTAATCGCCTTCACCTGGCTTCTCGGAGAAGTGTTCCATCTTGCCTTCTTTACCGTTCCATTCATCAGCATCCGGTAACGGATCTTTCTTAACGGTAATATTTGGCCACTCTTCCGAATACTTGGTATTAATTTCAAGCATTGCCTCAAGCCCATCTTCAGTGTCAGGCAAAATTGCCTCAGCTGGGCACTCTGGTTCACACACACCGCAATCAATGCATTCATTCGGATTAATTACGAGGGTATTTTCACCTTCGTAGAAGCAATCCACAGGGCATACTTCAACACAATCAGTATA
>JBFOLV010000250.1:0-5277 GCA_040830325.1 Kordiimonas sp.
GCATCCCTCTGCTGTTCGCTGGCATCACTATATTTATTAAGCACCACCACATCGGCAAACTCGATTTGGTCTACGAGTAGGTCCACCAACGTTCTGTCATCTTCTTCACCGAGGCTTTCACCTCGATCCTTCAAAAAATCAAAACTTGAATAGTCTTTTAGTAGATTCAAAGTATCCACTACCGTCACCATAGTATCAAGACGTGCAACGTCAGAGAGGCTATCACCATCTTCATCACGAAACTCGAAAGTTGTCGCGACAGGTAACGGCTCTGAGATACCGGTAGATTCAATCAAGAGATAATCAAAACGCTTCTCTTCTGCTAAGCGCCTGACTTCCGAGAGTAGGTCATCTCGTAGTGTGCAGCAAATGCAGCCATTGGTCATTTCTACTAACTTTTCATCGGTGCGAGACAAATCAGCCCCGCTACCACGAACGAGGTCTGCGTCAATATTCACCTCGCTCATGTCATTTACAATCACTGCTACCCTGTAGCCGTCACGGTTATTAAGCACATGATTAAGAAGAGTGGTTTTACCTGCTCCCAGAAATCCAGAAAGCACGGTAACAGGCAGTCGCCCATCCTGATTTGGATGCATATTCATTTTGACCTGACATATAGTATTTTCGGTGCAAAGCACCTTATAATTAAGGCAAATGTCATCGAGAGATTTCGACGGACATAACTAAACCGGTCAACTAAACGAGTGCTTTTCTGTAGTTCGTGTCTGACAGGCAGTGACTACATGGGTGCCTGCTCAACACCTGAAAGCTCATTCCACTAATCATTCAGTTCAGCGGCTATCTCTCAAAATAAGGTAGGAGGCGCCCGCGTCGGATGTTCCGCAGCTAAAGCCATAACTTTGGGTAAGACTGAAGGAAAAAACAGATACTCAGAATACGCTAACACTGAGGACCGAACCTTCGGTTCTGGAGCGATATCGAGTGATTTTTTGGAAACAGCAAGACACAAAGTGCACTCCACAACCGGCACACCGTCATCACTGGTTTCATATTCAGTTTCTGAATGGTCGTGAAAACCCGACAGTAGCTGTCCGAATAAAAAGGCAGCAGCAGCTGTCAGCACTGCCCAGCTCGGCGGCATCCTCTTGTGTTTATTCGTACCTTCGGATATATCGGTCATCATTCGCAAGGTTATACCGTAACTCATAGAAGCAAACAAGCTACTCAGATTGTAAATCAGCGAGATCAATTGAGTTACTTAAGAATAGCTACGGTTTGGCATCTTATTATTAGATAGGTTTCAAGACAAAATGCTGTCTGGAGTTTGCAACCATATTGACTACACCTTTGATACTTTTGGTGCTTTCGTTACGACACCTAGCTTTAGTATTTGGAGATTTTTATGACTAAAACACTCGTCAAAATCATACTTATATCTTTTGTTTTTGCGTGCGGCGTTAATGCGCAAGCCCTGAAACAAACAAAAGGGAATTTTGAAGACAAGTTCCGGCAACTTGACGAGGTTTTACGTCCAGGAAACGACTACCGAACTGCGGGCGGTGAGCCAGGTCACCGCTATTGGCAGCAAAAAGTGGACTATAAAATAGACGTTAAGCTTGATGAAAAGAAACGACGTATCACTGCAAGTGAGTTAATCACCTACACAAACAATTCTCCCGATACTTTGAAAATCCTATGGCTTCAATTGGACCAAAACAGGTTTCGCCGCAATAGTATGGCGGAAATGGCTACAAACTTCGGTGGCATCGGCCGTCGGGGACATGCAACAAGGGCCCCAGGGAAAAAGCCTGCTGGATTAAGCCTTTCTGAACTAAGAAGAGAACAGTTCCTTGACGACAATGTTCTAGGCTACGATATCCAGTCCGTTACGACTGACGATGGCACTAATCTCAAATACACAGTTGTTGGTACTTTAATGCGTATCGACTTCACTTCGCCGCTTAAACCAGGTTCCACAACTCAGTTTAAGATCGACTTTGCTTTTAACATAGTTGAAGAGAATACAGTTTATGCTCGCAGTGGATACGAACATTTTCCTGATGACCCACGAGAAGGTGGTAATGATATCTTCCAACTCGCTCAGTGGTTCCCTCGCCTAGCGGCTTATACCGATTATGAAGCCTGGACCAACAAAGAGTTTTTAGGCCGAGGTGAATTCACACTGGAATTTGGCGATTATGATGTCTCAATCACTGTTCCAGCTGACCATATCGTTGCAGCAACGGGAGAGCTGGACAATGCACAATCTGTGTTAACCAAAGTGCACTTGGACCGACTAGAGCAAGCTAAGAATGCAGAACGCCCAGTCTTCATCGTTACCGAAGAAGAGGCTTTGGAAAATGAAAAAGAAGCTACTGACAAACAAAAGACATGGCGTTTCAAAGCGGAAAATGTGCGAGACTTTGCTTGGGCTTCTTCAAGAAAATTCATGTGGGATGCAAAGGGGTATGCACAAGGAGGCTCTGTCCAACCGCTCGTAATGGCTATGTCCTTCTACCCCAAAGAAGGTGGAGACCTTTGGAAGAAATATTCTACAGAAGCCATCATCCATACAATGGAGGTCTATGGCCGTTTTTCCTTCGACTTTCCTTATCCAACATCTCAATCAGTAAATGGGCCCACGGGTGGTATGGAATATCCCATGATCACTTTCAATGGACCACGAACAACACTGCGCGAAGATGGCGAACGGTCCTATACACTTGCCGAAAAACGTTATCTAATTGGTGTGGTAATTCACGAGGTCGGTCATAATTATTTCCCTATGATTGTGAACTCTGATGAACGCCAATGGGCTTGGATGGATGAAGGCCTTAATAGCTACCTAGATGGTGTGGCAGGGCGCGAATGGGACCCAGACATGCCTTGGGGTGTAGAACCTAAGGATATCACTGACTATATGAAATCCAGCGTGCAGGTTCCCATCATGACACAGTCTGACAGTATTTTGAGAATTGGACCGAACGCCTATCATAAGCCTGCGGCCGCCCTTAATATTTTAAGGGAAACCATCCTAGGGCCAGAGCTATTTGATTTTGCATTTAAGGAATACTCTAATCGCTGGAAATTTAAACGTCCCACTCCGGCTGACTTTTTCCGAACCATGGAAGAATTTTCAGGAGTTGATCTGGACTGGTTCTGGCGCGGATGGTTTTACACAACCGATCATGTAGATATCTCTATTGACAACATTTATCGACTCCGTATCGACACACATAACCCGGATATCGACTTTAATCGCCGCCGTATTGAGGCGAAAGATCATCCTGCTTCTGTATTTGTTGAGCGATTCCGAGCAGCTGGCGGCGAAACATGGGTCGAACGCAACCCTGACGTAAAAGATTTTTATGACGATAATGATATGTATACCGTCACCAATAAGGACCGAAATGCATATCAGGATTTCTTAAAGGGACTGAAGCCTTGGGAACGCCAAGTTCTGGATCGAGCACTTGCCGAAGACAAAAACTATTATGTTCTGGAATTTTCCAACAAAGGCGGTTTGGTTATGCCAATCATCCTAGGCCTGACCTATACAGATGGCACAACAGAGCGCCAGTATATCCCTGCGGAAATATGGCGCCGCACACCTGATATGGTTCGCAAGCTCATCATTACTGAAAAAGACAAAGAGCTGAAAGACGTTGTGGTCGATCCAAGCTGGGAGACTGCTGACGTGGACATTAGAAACAACCATTATCCTCGGCGCATCATTCCAAACCGTCTGGAAGCCTTTAAGGATCCCAAAGGTAAAGGTTTTATCCGCAAGGACCTAATACACGATAGCAAAACAAAGCTAAAATCAGACAACAACAATGATGTTGGAAATGACTAGATCAAGAGCCTCATAACCGGCGGGGATAATTGGTATCCCTGCCCATCAAAACAGCTCTTATTGATGTTTCACCACATTGGAGAGATTCAGATGAATCTGTGACGGAGGAACATTGTAAAATCTTTTGAAAATCTTCGCGAAATGACTGGGATTATCATAGCCTACAGCCACAGAGGCTAAAGTAACTGACATTCCCTTTTCAAGTATCAACCTGCGTCCTAATTCCACTCGAATACGCTGTAAATAGTAACGGGGCGTACACCCTGTTACTGCTTTAAATTGTTGTTTAAAAGACTTCTCATTTATACCGCATAGCTTTGCCAAGCTTGCAGTTGTCCACTGCCTTTCAGGCATGTCTGTTATAGCAGTGATTGCTTGCTCAACAGGCATTCGCGCTTGTTCGGCGTCAGACTCTTCGTGAGAAAGCATGTTTGATATCATATGCAGAATATCTAGTGCTTTAGCCTCAATAATGAGATCATCAGTCGATTGATATGCGTGCGTGTGTTGCAATAACTTCTCAAGAAATGTCTGCAACTGGTCTTTTAAAATGATACTTCCCATCCATAGGTCCCGACTGGCATGGCGGCGAAAAGCATTACCTTCATGTAAGGTGGAGTATATTTGATTAAGGCCACTTCTTTCCAAGAAGGAAGAAGATATCTGCAAGTCTATACCGCGAAAGCGTGCACCTGCATCTGTGGTGTTTTTCCAAACAATCGGCTTTTTGGCCATCACTACATAGGCAGCACCGCCAACCATTGGCGTGCAAAAGGCAGCGCCAGAAGGCACTTCAAGTGAAGTATCGCCTTGCGCATGACTTAGCAACATAAGTGACAACCCCGGAGACATTGTCCATTCGGAAGCAGTCGTCTCTGACATAATCATGTCATAACAGATAAGGTCAAAACCGGGCCTAATTGGAATATGTATACATGTACCGGACTTGGGCGGCACTGCCGGACTTTCGAGACCTTCCTGAAGGCCTTGCGTTTCCGATAGCGGCAAGTCACTTCCGTGAGACAAGGTACGGTGATCCACTTTCATCTCCCAACACACATTTTCTGCGAATGGTTCTCGAATAGTACCAAATGCAGTCATCTGCAACCCCAGTTGAGGTGGCACTTTACTATGAAACATGATCATTGGTGATGTTATTTAGTTACTTATTTTTATTTTGGAGTTAATGGCATGCTCAGCAAGTCAATTCTCATTGCACTACTCTCTTCCCCCTTTTTGGCCTCAGAGACGATTGCTGTAAGCAACGAGGCACAGTTGGACCATGACGAAGACATCGACACTATCGTCGTAACCGGATCAAAAATTGGTACCAGACTGCTAGACTTGCCTGCATCTGCAACAATTTTAAATGAAACCGCAATAGAACGCGCTCGCATAGAAAATCTTGCTGATATTGAAAGGCATGTACCCAATCTAACTATTGGCCGGTTAGGTCA
>JBFOLV010000251.1:0-7865 GCA_040830325.1 Kordiimonas sp.
AAGTAACTGAACCGATGTAGTGTCATATTTATCGGAAATAGTCTTTGTCTCGGCCTGATCTTCCGCCACGTGAATTGAGATAGGAACATCTAACTCACGCGCTGTCTTAAATACAGTCCGCAAATGATCATCTGAAACCGTATAAGGCGCGTGCGGTGCAAGAGCAGGGGTAATTCGGTCATGCTTACCTTTCCAGCGTTTTACGAACTCAACGCCACCAGCATAACTGTCATCCCACCCCTTAAAACCAGGACTAGGGAAGTCAATCATTGGGGCACTAATAGTTGCCCGCAAGCCGCACTTATCAACCACCTTAGCGATGACATCTGGATAAAAATACATATCAACAAAGCTTGTTGTCCCGCTCTGGATCATTTCATAACAAGCGAGCGACGTCCCAGCCTCAATAAGTTCCTCGTTTACGTACCGACCTTCCATAGGAAAAATGTAATTCTGGAGCCACGTCATCAAATCCAAATCATCAGCCATGCCGCGGAACATCACCATTGCAGAATGAGTATGACCATTCACCAAACCAGGCATAAGTGCTTTGCCTGTGCCGTCAACGACACTATCGGCATCATACGCAGCCATAATGTCTGCCGCCGATCCAACAGCAATAATGTCGCCATTCTTTATGACTACTGCACCATCTTTAATCAAAGGCTGCGCTTCATCTAGCGTAACCACATAGCTACCGCCAACAATCATGTCAGCTGTGTGTTTATTCATTTGTTTATCTTCCTCTGCACTAACTGCCGTCAGGCCCGTAGCCCCAAATGCTATTATTATTGCTGCGATTATTCGCTTCATAAGTAATGACCTTAAGTATGCCGCCTCAATAGTGACGAGTTTTCTACCAAGTTATTTTCTTGACCCTTGGGTTAATATTAACCCGCCGTATAAATTTGGCAATTGGCCCTATATTTTGAAGGTGAAGTTTGTTTCCAGGCATGAAAGGCTCTCACAAAAGCTGCTGACTCACTATAGCCCAGCTTTTCGGCTATTTCTGAGATGGTAAAAGTAGTATTTTTCAACATGTACTCTGCCCTTTGCCTACGTACATCACTAAGCAAGTTTCTGAAGTTAACCCCTTCAGCTTCAAGAGCCCTTTGCAAGCTACGCCTGGATGTACCAATAATTTCAGCACAATAGTCTAAGTTGAGCGTGACCGGACCATCTGTATCAGTCACCTCGATTAACTCTTGAATTATAGTTGTTACCTTCGCAGCAACAGTAAGTTGCTGATTAAGCTCCATTTTGACATGCTGTAACAGCAGCTCATTGAGAGCAGAGTTGGCGTCCGGCATTCTTTGTTGCAGAACTTGTTTGTCCCAGGCAACACCGTTTGTGGGTTCGCCATAGGAAACGGGAACTCCGAATAATTCAGTAAATAGAGATGAATTTGCCGGTTCTTCCAACTGTAGCCAAACCCTGCTTGGCAGCGCACCTCCTGCTGTCGATTTTCCAAGAACAGAAAATGGTAGTAATGATGCCACAGCTCTCTGTTGCAAAACTGGATGTTTAACGTCCAGTTTATATTCCAAATGGTACTCGTCTTCCCGCTCAATCAGATCAAAATATCCAGCACCAACATAATGGGCATTTTCAGTGATAATACGAAGAGTATCTCCAACGGTTTCACAGGTCACCAGCAAATGACCAAGACTGGCATATGATGTATACCGAACTGCGGCCCCAACTCTAAGGCCAAGAAACTCATCCGCTAATTTAGAAGCGGCTAGCCAAAATTTATCGGCATAATCAGTACTGACACGATCTGTCGCCGAGTTGCCACTGAGTGGAGTTAAACCAGCCTCCGCCCATAATGCCGTGTCATCGACATGATAGTCTGTTTGCATGACCTCAACGATGGTCATCAGATAGCGGACCAGAACACCGTCCTGCATAATAGCTAGCCCCCAATTGGCGCAAAATATCAATTCCTAGTCGCCAACTGTCATTCTTTTTGAAATTAAAGTCAATTACACTCTTCGTGGGAAGCGGAGAAGAAAGATCGAAACGAACGACACCATCAAGGATGCGGTTGTTGCAATGGACCCTGCTATGCAAGGTGTCTTATCAATTGCACTTGCCTTCATTATGTTCGCAGTTGCTCTGGGCTTGCGCCCCTCGGATTTCACTTTCGTTCGAACACACACTCGGTCAGTTATCATTGGAACAGTCGTTCAACTGGCTGGTCTTCCGGTTCTAACATTAGGCCTCATTTCAGCTATAGAACCATCTCCGGGCATTGCTCTGGGTATGCTCGTTGTCGCATGCTGCCCAGGAGGCAACGTATCAAACCTGCTTACAAGGATTAGTAAGGGGAATGCCGCTTATTCTGTTGCTCTCACCCTAATTTCCAGCATCTTTGCAGTCGCTTTACTCCCTTTTGCTATATTATTTTGGACAGGCTTATACAGTCCCACCGCAAACTTACTTGAAGAAATCAATATTGATAGAGTGCGTTTCATTCTTGCGACTAGTGTCACGCTACTCATTCCCTTAACGGCAGGCCTTTTCACAGCACATTACCGCCCCCAACTGGCCGCCAAGTTAGGGCGGATATTTATGCCAATCGCCATCGGCATATTAATCATTCTCATTGTCGTTGGGGTTAGTACAAACAAACATCTAATTCTAGACTATGGCACGGAAACCTTACCACTCGTTATTATTCATAACGCGCTTGCTTTCACTCTGGGTGCATTGATTGGGTATGCTTTCTTGAAAGATCGATTGAAAGCGCGCGCCCTAACCTTTGAAGTCGGCATTCAAAACACAGGGCTTGGCTTGCTTATTGTGCTGTCTCAACTCGGCGGCATCGGTAGTGCGGCAATTATCGTTGCGAGCTGGAGCATCTGGCACCTATTTGCAGGCTTTCTTCTCGCTACCCTTTTCAGGGCACTTAACAAATCGAATGAGCAGCAAACCGCTGCATCCATCAAATAATGGGGTTCTCAAATGAACTATGACTTAATCATAAAAAACGGAACACTATATGACGGCAATGGCGGTGCGCCATTTGAAGCTGATATAGCCGTCCATGATGGTATTATTGCTGCTATTGGTGAAGATCTGGGTAACGCTGAAAAAACAATTGACGCGAAAGGTACAATTGTAACTCCTGGCTTTATCGACATTCACACACACTATGACGGACAAGTGTCTTGGGATACTGACTTTCAGCCGAGCGTGAACCACGGTGTAACAACAGCGGTAATGGGTAGTTGCGGTGTCGGATTCGCCCCCGTTTTGGAAAGTGATCAAGATAAGTTAGTGCGCCTTATGGAAGGTGTAGAAGACATTCCCGGCACCGCCCTCGCCGAAGGTTTAACCTGGAACTGGGAGAGCTTCCCTGACTATATGAATGCCATCGACTTCCCCCACACCATCGATTTCGCGGCTCAAGTAGTACATGACCCCCTAAGGGTTTTTGTGATGGGCGACCGCGCTGTATGCGACGAGCCAGCTACAGATAATGACATCAAACGCATGAAAGAACTGACCCGTGAAGCTCTGGAGGCTGGGGCCGTTGGCTTCTCAACAGGCAGGTCAGACGTACACCGCAGCGCAGACGGTGAGTGGACCCCCTCTTCTGAAGCAAGCGCAGGAGAACTTGCGGGAATTGCAGAGGCATTTAAAGGGCTAAACCACGGCGTATTACAGGCAGTAAACGACTTTGACTTAGAGCGCGGTGATCCAGACGCTTTTGACCGAGAGTTTGACTTGCTGGAGGAATTTGCTTCGGCCTCAGGCGGGCGTCCTTTCTCATTATCCCTCATGCAGCGCGATTTTGCCCCTAAGCAGTGGTTGAAGATTATTGAGCGAGCGGAAAAAGCAAAAGAAAATGGCATCAACATGCGCATGCAGGTAGCACCACGCGGCATAGGCATTATTTTGGGCCTTCAATGTACTTTCCACCCTTTCATTGGCTTCCCAAGCTATAAAAAAATCAGCCAACTACCACTGGAAGAGCGTGTGGCAATCATGCGTGACCCTGCTTTTAAAGAACAACTGCTTACTGGAACTTCAGAGAAACTGGCCGGTGATGGCACAGCTATCCCACCGCTCGCGGATCTTCTTCTTTCTCAAATAGCTTTTGTATCATGCAAAATGTTCACACTTGGTGAAAACCCGGACTATGAACAGCCGGTTGAAAATTCAGTGTATAAAATGGCTGAACGAGAAGGGATTAGCCCCTTAGAAAAAATTTACGACATTCTGCTTGAGAAAGACGGTCACGAGTTTCTGTATTTCCCTATCTACAATTATACAGACATGAACTACAGCGCGGTGCACCAAATGATGCAGCACCCTCAGGCACTTATGGGGTTAACTGACGGCGGTGCTCATGTTGGCACCATTTGCGATGCTAGTTTTCCTACATACATGTTATGCTATTGGGCACGAGACCGCGCTCAAGGCCCTCAACTTGAATTGCCTCGCGTCATTCAGATGTTAACTGCGGATGTCGCAGATTATGTGGGATTTCATGACAGGGGCCGCCTTCAAGTTGGCATGAAAGCGAACATCAATGTCATCAACCACAACGACCTCCGTCTATACCCACCACGTATGGTTAAAGACCTGCCAGCTGGCGGCCAAAGGTTATTGCAAGACGCTAGCGGCTATATTGCTACAATTGTTGACGGTGTGCCTGTACTAGAAAATGATGAACTCACTGGTGCACTGCCGGGTCGGTTAATAAGGCTTGGCCAAAAAGCCGCGTAAAAACAGGAACAAAAGTGTTTGATCTTTTCTCTGATATAGCCAACTGGCATATCGCTGGCATGCTGGTGGCTATCTTTATAGCTGCCATGCTACGTGCCTTTACGGGGTTTGGCTTTGCGCTCACCGCACTCCCTGTGTTGAGCATGTTTCTTATGCCTAGCACAAGCGTCAGTATCATCGCCTCTCTTACCCTTTTGATATCCTTGCCAACACTTAAATCATACTGGGGTGTCGTACCCTTTCCGCCAATCGCAGCTATGTTGGTTTTGTCTGCAATTGGCACCATGGGTGGTGTCTATATTCTTCTCCTCATTTCACCAGAAACCTTCAAACTAGCCATTGGCATTACGGTCATGATTGCGTGTGTTTTACTCTCACGCTTTAGGCCCAGAGCTCGAGAAATTGGCGGACCGCTCGCTTGGTTTGTGGGGTTAAGTTCAGGCCTTATGAACGGCGCAATAGCAATTCCCGGCCCACCCGTTATTGTCTACGCTATGGCTGTATTTCCTGAACCAGTCAAAAGCCGAGCATTTCTAATGCTGTTCTTTTTGTTTTCTGCCATATTCGCTGTAAGTGGATTTGCACTTGAGGGCATTATTCGCGGACAGGAACTTATTCTTATCGCCCTTGCGTTACCAGCCATGCTGGCCGGCGATAAACTTGGTTTTTGGTTATTCAAACACTACGGAAATAACGCCTACCGGAAAATTGCAATTTCCGCACTCTTCGCGATTGGTGCTACCGTCACAGTAAAAGCCATAGTCTAGGGTATCACTGAGGCTTGTATGGCTCTTCGCGCTTAATGAAACCAATGATATTTTCCTTAGGAATTAGGCCAAAACGGCCACTATCCAGACTTCCTGTTGAGCCCATTTCAATACCTGAATGGCCAAGCAAGATATAGCCATCGATCGGCTTACCTTCTAGTTTCTTAAAACGCGTCCTAGCTGCCCCCACAAGCCGGTAATCTCGTTTGAAAGGCGTTAGGGCTTTTACACCGTTGATCGTAAAACTACCGTTCCGGTTCACTTCTATAATGTCGCCGGGCAATCCCCATAACTGCTTAACAACTGCATTTGGTGTTTCTTCATGCGTGAAAAGCATATGATCGTATCGCTCAAAAGCACCGCATGCAGGTGTATAAACGGTCACTTTCTGGCCATCAAACAGAATGCCTTGCATGGAATCCCCCATAATGGTGGTTTCAATGGTTTTACATTCTCCGTCTAAGAGAAGCGCAGACACCCAGAACAAACTAGCGAACGTTGACATATTGAAATTTAATCCATCTCACTCATTAGTTGATGCCAACTGTAACCCCTATTACAATTGCCATCTATTAATTTATAGGGTGCTAGCAGGTACTGCTTTTTGATTAGGACATTTTCCCAATGCGCTTCATGCAAGTTTTTTCATTTATCGCCTTGATTACTTTAGGGCTAAGTAACACCACTAGCGCTCAACAAGTAAGTCCAAATAATAATCTGGACACGCGCATCGGCATGCCCACACCTGAAACATTACAGGACATGAAAGATCACTCAGTAGATCTGTGGATCAAATCTCGCCAATCAAACATTCAGGTTTTTCGTTTCGTGAATGAAGTAGCTGAACTCAGGGCCTACCTTTTTGTCTGCAAACGCCATCATCTAAATTTGGAAATGAACCCGCTCGCTGAACTATCCAGCAAGTATCTTCAGGCCGTTCTACCAGCCCAGTATGACGAGCCTGAATTGCAGCTGTTAGAGAATTTTGACAAAGACCAACAGCAGGTCTTTCTGGAAGACATGGCACAGGACATATATGCCTTTGAGTTCGGTATGCGCGTCGCACAACAGAACGTAAAAATCAAAGATAGCGGCCTAACCAAGAAGGCTTTCTGCGATACAGTAGACGCTAATTACTTCAAAGCATACGTAGCCCTACGCGCAACGGCAAAGCGGGAACTTGCTGAAATTGGCCGCTAGCTGGTGCCAGCCACACTTCTGCCTTCTTGGAACACTAGAAAACTATTTGCCTGCGACATTTCGTTATTTGACATAAAGCAAATACTCGCGGTAGGTGGCTTTGTTACTTATCGGCACCACTAAAAATATGCTATTAGCACCCCATATAGTGCGACGAACTAGCAGCTATATGAACTGTTTGAACACGGAGAAACTGATGACAAAACCTGAACAGACCGAAGATTTCCCACTAAGGGAAGCACGGCGCATTGTGAAGGAATTGCATACCCCGAACCCAGTTATCTACTGGATCGATTTCCTTGTTTCCAACATCCTTGGTTGGGCTGCTGTTTGGTATGCAACTATTTCAGCCTACATGAGCGCCCCGCAAATCGGTGCCATCATTGTGGCAACACTTGCACTTTACCGCGCGGTCTTGTTCATTCATGAATTATCTCATTTGAAATATGGCACGTTTCAACTGTTCAGATTTATCTGGAACGCGACATGCGGCTTGCCTTTAATGGTGCCTTCTTTCACATACGCTGGTGTACATATTGATCACCACAAACCACAGATTTACGGCACCAAAGAAGATGGTGAATACCTACCTATAGGTATTGAAAGCCCTTGGAAATTGCCGCTCTACATACTAGCGGGCCTATTCGTAGGTCCAATTTTTGCGTTTCGCTTTATCGTGATGACACCAGTTTCATACATTCACCCAAAACTTCGGGCTCTGGTGTGGCGCTACGCTTCGTCCCTAACTGTTGACTTAACCTATGCCCGGCCAGAAAGCACAAAGCGCAATGACCGCACGTGGTTTTGGCAAGAATGGGGAACATTCCTATACGGCGTTATAGCAATTGCAGCCGCCTATTTTGGATATTTACCATTAGAATTTTTCGCTGTTTGGTATGCCGTTGTAGTCCTGATTTTTGTACTAAACGGTGTTCGCACACTTGTGGCTCACGCCTATAAAAACCCGGGCGAAAACCGCATGAGCCGCACACAGGAATTCTATGATTCAATCGATGTGCCCGGCAAACCATACATCACACCGCTTTGGGCACCTGTTGGACTGCGTTTTCACGCGACACATCACCTGTTCCCATCAATGCCATACCATAACCTTGGAACGGCGCGTAGAAAGCTAATTGCTGAACTTGAAAATAATGAACC
>JBFOLV010000252.1:0-6280 GCA_040830325.1 Kordiimonas sp.
GCAAAATAAACGGCGGCGATATTCCCATTGCTGGTGTACCGGTACATGCTTCTGAAATGTATCTGTCTCGACTGATAAAAAAGTCATTCAAAGTCGCCGTATGTGAACAAACTGAAGATCCCGCTGAAGCAAAAAAACGTGGCTCAAAATCAGTGGTACGGCGCGAGGTAGTTCGCCTTGTAACGCCGGGCACAATAACTGAGGAGAATCTTCTCAATCCTCGTTCCCACAATTATCTGGTTGCGCTTGGTAAAGCCCAAAAAGACATGTCTCTCGCAGTAGCCGAAATGTCGACCGGCGAGTTTTTTGTTCTACCAACAAAGGTTGGGCGTCTTGATGCTGACCTCGCACGTCTGCAACCAGGTGAATTACTTATTCCAAACGACTTTATGTCTAATGAAGCTATATCGGCCGGTTTATTTGACTGGCGCAATGTTATTAGCCAAATGGAAAGCCATCGCTTTGACAGCGCATATGGTATGCGCCGCTTACAAGAAATGTATGATGTTTCCACGCTTGATGGTTTTGCAGCCTTCACACGTGCGGATCTAGCCGCCGCTGGTGCCCTCGTGGACTATTTAGAAGATACACAGAAGGGTGACTTGCCGCGCCTCCATGCACCACGGCGCCTTTCGGCTGACGGCACGATGATGATTGATGCCGCCACCCGTCGAAGCTTAGAACTGGTGCGCACTCAAACAGGCGAAACATCTGGCAGCTTACTTTCAACCATCGACCGTACGGTAACAGGTTCAGGTGCACGACTTCTGGCCAAACGACTTTCTGCACCATTGACGGACCCTGTCAGAATTAATGAACGCCTCGACTGTGTCGCCTATATGCATACCCGGCCAACACTTCGAAGTGATATTCGCACTACCCTAAAAAGTGCCCCCGACATGGAACGCGCAATGGCACGCCTTTCATTAGAGCGCGGCGGCCCACGGGATTTAACAGCTATGCGTGAGGGTCTTAAAGCAGCCCGTGCCGCGCAGAACTTACTGGAAGGACCTAGTGGTGTTCTCGAAGAAGTGCCCATGCTCCTTGAAGATGTGCACGCTGACCTTGGTGAGCATAGAGCCCTTGTAGAGGAACTTGAGCGTGCCGTGGTTGCTGAACCGCCACTGATCACTCGGGACGGCGGCTACATTGCTGCAGGTTATAACGAAGCACTGGATGAATACCGCAATCTTAAAGATCATAGCCGTCAGCTAATTGCCAAGCTTGAAGGGGAGTACAAAGAATTAACTGGCATCAACTCACTGAAAATAAAGCACAACAATGTGCTGGGTTATCATGTTGATGTAACAGCAAAAAATGCTGATGTATTACTCTCTGCACCGCTGAATGAGACATTCATTCACAGACAAACACTCGCAAATGCCATCCGGTTCTCCACCGCAGAACTATCTAAGTTAGCAGGCAAAATCTCAGAAGCAGGTGACAGAGCCCTTGCACTAGAAAACGAAATATTCCTTCACTTGGTGTCGCTTGTTATGGCGTCCGCTGGCCCTATCTCAATGGCTGCAGACGCCCTCGCTGTTCTAGACGTTGCAGCAGCGCATGCTGTTCTCGCTGAAGAAGAACGCCATATTCGGCCAGAAGTTGATGATAGTTTGGCTTTTGACATTAAGGGTGGCCGACACCCAGTTGTTGAAAAGGCTCTCATGGCAAAAGATAGTAGCCCATTTGTAGCCAATGATTGCAATCTATGCCCTGACGATCGTTTGTGGCTTATTACAGGCCCTAACATGGCAGGTAAAAGTACCTTTTTGCGCCAAAATGCGTTGATAGCCGTTATGGCACAGATGGGGGGCTTCGTGCCCGCCGACAGCGCTCATATCGGCACAGTAGACCGTTTATTTAGCAGGGTTGGCGCGTCTGACGATCTAGCTCATGGACGCTCTACATTCATGGTCGAAATGGTTGAAACAGCTGCAATCCTAAATCAGGCCGGGCCACGTTCTCTTGTAATTCTTGATGAAATTGGTCGCGGCACAGCAACATATGATGGCCTGTCCATCGCCTGGGCTGCTGTTGAAAACCTGCACGACATCAACCAATCTCGTGCCCTCTTTGCTACGCACTACCATGAACTTACAGCGCTCAAGCAGACACTGGACTCTGTTTCTTTACGTTCAATGAAAGTCCGCGAGTGGAAAGGTGATGTAGTCTTTCTGCATGAAGTGACCATGGGCGCTGCCGATAGGTCATATGGTATTCAGGTGGCTAAGCTGGCGGGCTTACCGAAACCTGTAATTTCAAGAGCTCGTCAAGTTCTAGACCATTTGGAGAATAGTGATAAAGGCAACAAAACAGATGGCTTGATCAATGACTTGCCCCTGTTCCAAAACTCGCCCGCCCCAACAGCTTCATATGAAGAAGAGCCTTCTGAAGTTGAAGAAATGCTATCCGATATCAAACCAGATGAGCTTTCCCCTAGAGAAGCTCTTGAAATACTCTATGCTTTAAAAGACGCTCAAAAACCGTCCTAATTGGGGAACTTTGTTTGTATGCCTACTGTTCGTGACCGCCGCGCCCTCATTAACCGCAAAGAACTTGTTATTGCGCTCGAGGAGCTTGCGGAAACCACTCCAAAACAACAGTGGCAACCAGCTCTCGTTAAGCTCCTTAAAGAAGCGCATCAACAAGGCTGGGATGAAGTAAAACGTCGCTTTTTTGAAGATGCGGAAAAAGGCCAGGCCTGCTCGCAGGCTCTCTCTTATGTAGTTGACCAAATACTACGCACTTTATTTGATTTTGTAACGGAACAAGTTTACCCAGTCGCAAATCCAACCACGGGCGAACGCTTGGCGCTTGTTGCAACTGGTGGATATGGGCGCGGTGAACTGGCCCCCTTTTCAGACGTTGATATTCTATTTCTTATTCCTTTTAAGTCCACACCGTGGGCTGAGAATGTAGTAGAATATATGCTGTATGTTCTTTGGGACCTAGGCCTGAAAGTGGGCCATGCAACCCGCACACCGGAAGAATGCACCAAACTCGCAAAAGAAGACCTATCCATCTGCACCGCCTTGCTTGAGGGCCGTTTCCTTTGGGGTGATGAAGCCCTGTATCAAACAGCTGCAAAACGTTTTGTCAGGCATGTCGTTTCATCCACAGGCCCCGAGTTTGTTGAAAAAAAGCTGCAGGAGCGAGACGATCGTCACAAAAAACTCGGGGGCAGTCGGTATGTGGTTGAACCCAACATAAAAGATGGCAAGGGCGGTCTACGTGACCTGCAAACCATGTGGTGGATCGCACGCTTCTTGTACGGCGTGGTGCGTGCCAAAGCTATTGACCCAGATATCTTGACCGCTGATGAGAACCGGCAATTTAGAAAAGCTGAGTCCTTCCTTTGGACTGTACGCGTCGCTCTACACTATCACGCCAATAGGGCTGAGGAACGCCTTTCATTTGATATGCAGCGCCAGCTTTCAGAAACACTGCACTATAAAGAACACCCTGGCCTCAGCAGTGTCGAGCGCTTCATGAAGCACTATTTTCTTGTAGCTAAACAAGTTGGTGACTTAACCCGTATTTTCTGTGCTGTCCTCGAAGCGCGCCAGCAAAAAACTTTCTTCTCACGCTTCCGAATGACCAAAAAACTAAAGCAGTTTGCCGTTGAAAGCGGTCGTCTAACATTTATCGAAGAAAGTGATGTCAAAGAAAACCCTGGGTTAATGGTAAAGATCTTTCGTGTTGCTGACGAGAAAGACTTGGACATCCACCCTGACGCCCTAAGACTGATCAAACATAATTTGAGTAAGATTACATGGAAAGTGCGGCGTGATCCCGAAATTAACAAAGACTTTCTCGCCGTTCTAACCTCCGTTAAACAGGGTGAAGTAAACCTAAGGCGCATGAATGAAGCTGGTGTTTTTGGTCGCTTCATTCCTGACTTTGGCCGTGTCGTGGCGCAGATGCAGTATGACATGTATCACCATTACACAGTAGACGAACATACCATTCAGGCCATCGGCCTTCTCGCAAAAATTGAGGCAGGCCAACTCGCTGAAGACCACCCTCTTTCAACAGAGGTTATTCAAAAGGTTATCTCGCGGCGCGTACTCTACGTAGCTGTTCTTCTGCACGATATTGCAAAAGGGCGAGGCGGTGATCACTCAGTCATCGGTGCAGATATCGCCAAACGGGTATGCCCCCGGTTAGGCTTAACAGCAGCAGAAACTGAGACAGTCGCCTGGTTGGTGCGCTGGCACTTACTCATGAGTAATACAGCTTTCAAACGTGACTTATCTGATCACAAGACCATTCTTGATTTTTGCAAGATAATCAAAAGCCCGGAGAGACTCAGGTTACTACTCGTCTTAACTGTAGTAGATATTCGCGCCGTGGGGCCCGGAGTTTGGAATGGCTGGAAGGGGCAATTACTGCGTGAATTATACCGCCCGTCAGAGGAAGCTCTGCTTGTAGGGCACGCCACAACAGGACGCAGTGAGCGCGTTCAAGCCAAGAAAGAAAGCTTGGCAGCAGTTCTAAAAGACTGGAAACAGCCCAAACTTGAGAAATATCTCAACAGGCATAATGATGCATACTGGATCGCCGAAGACCGTGACACGCTGGTTCAAAATGCACGCTTAGTATGTAGAGCTGATAAAAACGGCAACATGCTTGGAGTAACCGCACGCATTGAAACGTTTCAGGACATGACCAATGTTGCTGTGTATGCGCAAGATCACCCTGGTATGTTTGCAAGAATAGTTGGCGCACTCGGTGTAGGCGGTGCCACCATCATGAGCGCGAAAATCCATACTACAAAAGACGGCATGGCTCTGGATAATTTTACAGTTCAAGACCTCGAAGGGCATGCCTTTGACAGCAGACGGCAATTAGACAAACTCGAAGAAACTATCATGCAAACACTGCAGGGTAGTGTTCGCCCCAAAGAACAGCTGAAACACAAACGTGTTTTTGGCTCTAAAGATGATGCCTTTGAGGTTGAACCTGTTGTTTTGATCGACAATAAGGCATCCAACTGGTCAACCGTTGTAGAAGTAAACGCTAAAGACAGGCCCGGACTACTTTATGACCTTGCTTACGCCCTATACGGATTAAAATGCTCTATACAATCAGCGCATGTTTCAACAATTGGGGAACGGGCTGTTGATGTGTTTTACATTAAGGATCTTATCGGTCAGAAGATTTCCAACAAAATTCGTCTAAGGAATATCGAAGACAAGCTACTGAAAGCTTCTCGCGGTGAAGCAATTTTTGGTAAGAGAAAACCAAGTAGTCCCAAAAAGCCGAAGAAGGCGGAGAAAACAGCGTGAGCCTACTCAAGAACGCATCATCTGTTGGTGGCTTCACAATGCTCAGCCGCATACTCGGTTTGGTGCGGGACCTAATGATGGCGCGCTATCTTGGCGCCAGCATGGCCTCTGATGCATTTTTTGTTGCTTTTAAATTACCCAACTTCTTTAGACGGCTATTTGCAGAAGGTGCCTTCTCGGTAGGTTTTGTACCACTTTTTGCAAGGGCCCTAGGCAAGGACATTACACCTGAAAGCCAACAGGCCGCCGAAGCCTTCGCAAGCAGAGTACTTGCATGGTTATTCCCAGTTTTGCTCGTATTCCTAATCATTATGGAGGCCGCCATGGCACCCATAATGTTTGGCATAACTGGCGGCTTTGACGGTGATACTGTTAAGTTTAATTTTGTAGTGGAACTTGGGCGTTATACCTTTCCCTACTTGATGCTTATCTCGTTGGTGTCTTTCTTTGCCGGCATGCTGAATGCTTTTGGTCGCTATTCCGCTGCAGCTTTTGCCCCTGTGCTCTTAAACCTTTGCATGATCGGCGCCTTGTACTTTTATGCTGAAACAGAAATAGAAGGCGCCCGCGCCTTAGCAATTGCTGTATCTGTGTCAGGTGTTATTCAACTACTATGGTTATACGGCGCAGCAAAACGCGCGGGCCTTAGTATATCCTTCCCAAAGCCCCAAATGAGCGATGACGTTAAAGAACTACTCGTCATCATAGCGCCAGCCGCTATCGGTGCGGGGGTGACACAGATTAACCTTCTTATCGATGTTTTGCTAGCAGCACGTTTCTTGCCAGAGGGGTCTGTCTCATGGCTTTTTTATGCTGACCGCCTGGCCCAACTACCGCTTGGTGTTATTGGTATAGCAATAGGTACAGTTTTGCTTCCAAGCATTTCGCGACTGCTATCTGCGGACGACCAAACCGAGGCAAATAAACAGCAAAATCGTGCAATAGAGTTCTCCCTGTTTCTAACTTTACCGTCAGCCGTCGCCTTCATA
>JBFOLV010000253.1:0-6334 GCA_040830325.1 Kordiimonas sp.
AAATTTTGAGCCGAGAGCATTCTGTAGTCAGCAGAAGCTCGAATATCAGTTAGTGGAGTAAAATCTTTGGCAAGTTCAGCAATGGCGCTTTCTATAGTTTCTTCTGACCATACACGCCCGACAACAGTAGCTTCAGCATGGGCGGCGCGCTTAGGTGTGGCTGCCATACCGCCATAAGCAAAACGTGCTTCTGCCACTCGTTCCCCCTCAAAGGTGATACTGAATGCGGCGCATACCGCCGAAATATCCTGATCAAAGCGCTTGGAGAGCTTGTAAGCCCCATATTTTTGATCAGCCTTTGCCTTTGGCACAATAATCTTCGCGACAAACTCACCAGGCACCAAATCTTGCTTACCGTAGTCGATGAAGAAGTCTTCTAGATTTATCGTGCGCTCGGCTTTCCCTTTTCGCAGCACCAATTTTGCACCAGCAGCGATGAGAGCCGGAGGTGTATCACCGATGGGGGAACCATTCGCGATATTACCCCCAATGGTACCGCTATTCCTAATCTGTGTGGAACCAATCCGGCGAACTAACTCACCCATATCCGGGTATTGACTACCAAGCAGATGCATGGCGTCCGTGTAGCTAACCCCTGCACTAATTTCTATAGTATCACCGGTTTCTTGAATTTCCTGCAATTCGCGAACACCACCGACATAGATAACTGTCTCCAATTCCTTATGCATTTTGGTGACCCACAAACCAACGTCTGTACCGCCTGCCAGGAATGTTGCGTTTGGGTTTGCCTCAGCGATTTCAGCAAGAGTATCAATCGTTACTGGTGCAAAATATCTTTTTTCTGCGCCAGTGAGTTTACTTTTGCCTGTTAACGCAAGTGTTTCCGAGCGTGCAATAGCCTTAAGCGCTGATACTTTTTCCGCCATGTCAGGCAATTCATCAGCACCAAGCTTAAACATCAAATAGGCTGCATCAATGATAGGGCCATATCCCGTGCACCGGCATAAGTTACCAGCTAACGCATCTTCAATACGCGGTTTACTTGGCGCTTGCCCCTCAAGATAAAGTGCGTAGAGCGACATTACAAAACCAGGCGTACAGAAACCACACTGCGAACCATGTGTTTCCACCAGCGCTGCTTGCACCGGATGCAAACCACCATTTTTCGCCTTAAGGCTTTCCACAGTTAACAGCTCTTTGCCGTCAAGCGTTGGTAAAAACAATATGCATGCATTAACGGCGCGGTATTCCACTCTGTCGCCTTTAAGTTCGCCAACGACCACTGTGCAGGCGCCGCAATCACCTTCCGCGCAACCTTCCTTTGTGCCAGTGCGTGCAATATCATAGCGCAGGTAATTCAGAAGGGTGTCCGTCGGATCCGCGCAAGTTACTTCCTGCACACGGCCATCAAGCATAAAACGAATGGTATTTGACATATCTAACCTCTAACTACCGCGATACGTGCTGTAGCCGTAGGGCGAAATCAAGAGCGGTACGTGATAATGCGCCCCAGCATCCGCAACACCAAAGCGGATAGGCACAATATCAAGAAAAGCAGGGTCTGCGAGGTCAGTCCCAAGGCCGCGATAATAATCTCCAGCGTCAAACTCAAGAATATAAGTGCCCACAGTAAAGTCATCGCCGTCAAGCATCGGGCTATCCACGCGGCCATCATCATTGGTAATCGCCGTTTTCAAGAGCTTCTGTGCCCCGTCATCAGCAACACTGAAGAGCTTGATATAAATTCCTTTACCCGGACAACCATTTGCAGTGTCCAGTACATGGGTTGTCAAACGTCCCATCACTATTTCCTTTGAATTCTGCGGATATACAGCCGTTCCAACCTAAAGACTGCCGCAACAAACTATTCTTGTAAAGAGAATTGTTAACAATTAATTCTTATATTGTTGACAATTACTCGAAAGACGTCAAAATCCTTGAGAGAAAACAAGCCATAGAGCGCTATGTGCGCACCGTCGAAATGAGCAAACATGACAGTTAACGTGAAACTGAATGAATATGATGTCTGCAAACGCATCCGAGACAGTGTTTTGGAGCAACGTTTGGCGCCAGGCACCAAACTTACAGAAGAAGCTATCTGTGACGTATTTGGTGTAAGCCGCAACTTGGTGAGGCGTGCCTTCTTATTACTTTCTAAGGACAACATCATTGACCTTGAGCGCAACAAGGGAGCGGCCATTGCGGCCCCCACGCGCACAGAAGCGCATCAGATTTTTGAGGCGCGCACCATTATGGAAAATGCACTTCTCCAGCAAACCATGGAGCGAGCCACGGCCTCTGACATCACTGAGATGCGCGCGCACCTCGAGCAAGAACAACAAGCATTAAATGACGGCGATACATCTCTATGGATCAGATTGTCAGGTGAATTTCATGTCGTTATTGGGCGGGCGGCGAAAAATGAACCCATGTGCGAGTTCCTTGAACAGCTTGTATTTCAATCGTCACTAATCCTCGCCCTGTACGGCAACCAACATGCACCTTCCAGCTGCAAAGGCGGTGAGCATGAACGCATTGTTGATGCCATTGAAGCTAAAGATCTGGATACAGCGACACGTATCATGGCCGAGCATATGGCATCACTTGAAGGGCTACTGAAGTTTGAAACAAAAGATACGAGCCAAGACCTCCGGGCCATTCTAGCGACTGACCCAATGGCTTAATGGAAACTGTAATGGAAACCACTTATCCACGCGACATGATCGGATACGGCGCTGAGCCGCCTCACGCCAATTGGCCTGAGGGTGCGCGTATCGCAGTGCAAGTAGTGATGAACTATGAAGAAGGCGGTGAGAACTGCGTTCTGCATGGTGATCAAGGCGCTGAAACATTCCTGTCTGAAATCATTGGTGCCGCGCCTGTTGCGGACCGGCATATCAGCATGGAATCCATCTATGAATATGGCAGCCGCTCTGGCGTTTGGCGCCTTCTAAGGCTCTTTAAAAAATACGATATTCCAATCACAGTGTTTGCCGTTGCAATGGCACTAAAACGTCACCCTGAAGTCGCGGAAGCCTGCATGGATGCGGGACATGAAATATGCAGCCACGGCTTACGGTGGATCAACTATCAAGACATAGACATTGAAACTGAGCGCCAGCACATGGCGGAGGCCATCAAAATCATCAAGGACTTAACCGGTGAGCGGCCACTTGGTTGGTACACTGGACGTACAAGCCCCAACACAGCCCGCCTAGTCGCTGAAGAAGGCGGTTTCTTATATGACGCAGATGATTACAGCGATGACCTACCGTTTTGGAAAGAAATAAGCGGAAAACCACAGCTCATAGTGCCCTACACGTTAGACACCAACGACATGCGGTTTGCTTCCGCCCAAGGCTTTAACTGCGGTGACCAATTCTTCACATATTTGAAAGACGCCTTTGATACACTGTATGAAGAAGGCGAAACGTCCCCCAAAATGATGTCGGTTGGGCTGCATTGCCGCCTCATTGGCCGCCCCGGACGCATAAAGGCACTGGAGCGCTTCTTTGAGTACGCAAAGTCTCATCAAAATGTTTGGTTTGCTCGCCGAATAGATATTGCAAACCATTGGCGTCAGGAACACCCCTACGAAGGAACTGTATCGTGAGTAACGCTGCATTAAATCACAAGCCAAGCACATTAGACCTTCAAACATTCTTGCGCCTATACGGCGGCGTGTATGAGCATTCTTCTTGGATTGCAGAAGGGGCATTTGCGCAAA
This sequence comes from Kordiimonas sp., assembly GCA_040830325.1. Lineage (GTDB taxonomy): Bacteria > Pseudomonadota > Alphaproteobacteria > Sphingomonadales > Kordiimonadaceae > Kordiimonas. Next base: position 3,689 of record JBFOLV010000253.1, read on the forward strand.
AAATAAATACCAACCTCGATACGGTGAACGGCATCCACGACGCTATGAAAACAACATTGTTCGCAGCAGATGAAGCCGCCAAAATGAAGCTTATTTGCGCCCACCCTGACCTCGCAGGAAAACTTGCCGTCGGCGAGCAGTTAACGGCAGAATCCCAGTCTGAACAGCGGGGCGCTGGTCTGGACCGCTGTACCAAGGAAGAGTTTGATGAGTTTCAAACACTCAACAGCAATTATAAAACCAAATTTGGCTTCCCTTTCATCGTAGCGGTGAAAGGACTGGACCGGCACGACATACTGTCTGTCTTCCGGGCCCGCATTAACAATGACCGAGAAACCGAGTTTAACACTGCGATAGAGCAAATAAACCGTATCGCATATTTCCGGCTAGCTGATTTAGCCCAGTAATTTAAGACTTCATAATTTTTAGGACCACTTCATGACCAACACAGATTTCACGCGCCTTGTTAATCTTGCGAGCCCTCGACTGGGCGCAGAAGTGACCTATGCGACAGATGATTTTTTTGCGGACAAATCCCGCCTTATTGATCCAACTGATCCGGTTTTCATTCCAGGTAAGTATGATGACAATGGTAAATGGATGGACGGGTGGGAAAGCCGCCGCAAGCGCACAACAGGGTATGATCATGCCATCATTAAACTTGGGCAACCTGGCGTCATTGAAGGCTTTAACATTGATACCAGCCATTTCACAGGGAACTTCCCGCCTGCCGCTTCCATTGATGTTTGTGTAAGCGATGACCCTATCCCAGGCGAAAAAGCTGAATGGCGCGAACTCGTCTCTTCCACAAACCTCAATGGTGACAGCCACCATATGGTTGCAGCAAGTAGCGGCGCACCCGTTACTCATATTCGGCTCAATATTTTCCCTGATGGCGGCGTCGCACGCCTACGCGTCTACGGTACGGTCTATAAAGACTGGCGCACCCTTAGCCAATCCGGTGAGATTGACTTGCTTGCCCTAGAAAATGGTGGCCGCCCGATCATTGCAAATAATGAGCACTTCGGTGTGCTTGCCAACATTATGGCTCCTGGCCGCGGTGTCGACATGGGCGATGGCTGGGAAACACGCCGCAGGCGTGAACCAGGCAATGACTGGTCAATTGTAGCGCTTGGTCACCCAGGTACGATCTCACGTGTTCTTGTCGATACAGCACACTTCAAAGGGAACTTCCCAAGTGGTATATCGCTACAAGCAGCCTTCGTCGATGGCGGAACCGATGACAGCTTGCCTGTACAAAGCCAATTCTGGAAAGACCTTCTACCTAAACAACCACTGAATGCTGACGCAGAACATACATTTCAGACAGAACTGGAAGAACTGGGCACCATAAGCCATGTACGAATAAACATCTTCCCAGATGGCGGCATAAGCCGTTTACGGCTATTCGGATCAGCCCAAAACTGAGAATCTAGTACTTAATTCTACATTAACTGCTATCGACTAGTCTCTAAATAGCGCGCTTATAGCTATTTAGAGACTTGGTAAACTGCTACTATCATGCATAATCAAGTAAAGGTGAGAATATAAGGCAATCATTGTGATTGGCATTTGCTACGGGGCAGTTCACAGAAAAGTATGAGTAATCCACTTATACCAACGCAGTCTCTACCACGCCGAATGTTCTTCGCGACCATTGCCAATTTGCTGTTACTAACAGTACTTACTGGCATCGGTGTTTATACCTTCAAACAAAACACCGAACATGACGACGCCTTGATGCTGATGCAACAACAGCAGAATTCATTGATTGAAATGGTTTCAGCAGGTGCTTTACTTGATGAGCAACTGTTTGAGGCTTTAGAGCAAAACAGTGAATCCATTGCTCCAGCTGACGAAAACGAATTCCACGCCGAAGAACTAGACGCGTTAAGCAAGCTACTAGTTGTCGCTTTTACTGACCTAATAGCTCAAACAGAGCCAACAGGAACAGGGCCAACCGCTGAAGAAAAAATTGCTATCCACAACCTGACAGCTGAGGCCAAAGCGGTTTTTCAACTGGCTATACAAGGCGCAGCCAGCACAGCGAAAGAGAGATATGAGCAGAGCTTCCTTACCTCACTTCGCATTGTAACTGAAACGATCATGGTTCACATGAACCGGACTAGCGGTGAGATAAGGGCAGAGCGCGAAAAAATAAGAGAATTCCGAACTCAGGTAAGGCCGGTACTCATCGGTTTTGTCATCATTATTTTTCTACTAAACGTAATACTCAATATCTCACTAGGCAAAAGCGTTAAGGACATTCTTCAGAAAATATCTGATCAAGCTGCCGAGCTATTCAAAGCAAAAAAAGACCTTGAGACCCGTGTCGCTAACAGGACACGAGACCTTGTAGAGAGCAACCGTGAACTCATACAAGCGAAAGATGCTGCAGAAGCCGCAGCCAATACAAAAGCTGAATTTCTCGCCAATATGAGTCATGAAATTCGCACACCAATGAATGGCATTATTGGTACAACAGGATTACTTCTAGATACGTCGCTTGACGGCCCACAGCGACATTATGCCGAAACAACCATGAAATCGGCAGACGCCCTTCTAACACTCATCAACGACATCCTTGATATGTCGAAGATTGAGGCGGGTAAAATCGAACTTGAGGTCGTGCCCTTCAACATGCTT
>JBFOLV010000254.1:0-2705 GCA_040830325.1 Kordiimonas sp.
CTGAAAGCGAGTTTATGCGCGGCCTTATGACTGATGGCCTTGCTCCAGTGTTTCAGCCAAAAGTAAATGCGCAGACAGGTGAAGTTGATGGTGCCGAGGCGTTCGCTCGGTGGCGCGCACCAGGTGGTGGCTTGCTCGGCGCAGGCGCTGTTGTCCGTGTTGCCCGTGAAAAGGGTTATATGGATGTGCTTACATACCGCATGTTGGAGTTGGCCCTTGAGCAACAAGGTGCGTGGCGCCGAGAAGGGCAGGATGTAAAGCTGTCAATCAATGTATCCAGTGATAATCTACGTAAAGAGGACTTTGCTGAAGTTGTGTCAGGGCTTGCTGACCAATTTGAGGTGGATCCAAAATTTGTGCGCCTAGAGCTGTCTGAATCTGATTTTCAAGTGAGTGAACGTATTCCTCTCGAAGTGTTGTCACGTTTACATTTACGCGGCTTTGGCTTGTCGCTTGATGATTTCGGAACTGGCTTCGCCTCTCTTCTGAGATTGCAATCTATTCCGTTCGATGAATTGATTATTGACCGCGAGTTTATTAGCCGTGCGGAAGAGAGCGATACGGCGAAGATAATTTTGGAATCTGCAATCGACCTTGCCCATAAGTTAAAGCTTAAATGTACCTGTGAGGGTATTGAGAACGAACAGCAGCTGGCTTTCGTTAAAGGCTTGGGGGCTGATATTGTACAGGGCTATCATATTGCAAAGCCCATGACGCCAACAGAGTTCCTTATCTGGATGGAAGACTATAAAGACGGTGTGATTACTGTTGCTGGACTAAGCTAAGTAGATATGCTTTGCCAAATGGATTTGGCGATTGCGATGTCTTGCGCTGCTATACCAGTAAGGTCTGCAACAGTTATGTCATTTTCATTTCGCTGGAATTGCCTTGGCTTGGATAGTAGTTGGCCCAGTTCCATTGAATTCTGATCAGTGAAGTGTGTCTTTGGTAGGTGAGACATCTCTCCGTGGTGTAAACACTGATCCTTTGAATCACAAACAGTCATAGTTGCTCGCTTAATAATATCGGAGTTCAGTTCCTGTTTTCCGGGCGCATCTGCGCCTACAGCAGTAATGTGTGTACCTCGTTTTATCCAGTTGCTTTGAATTATGGGGGTGGTAGCAGGAGTTGTCGTAATAATAACGTTGGAACATTTGCAAACGAGTTCCGGAGATTTCATTGCGCAGACAGTTATTCCTTTTGCTGCCATGTCTTTTAGGTAGAGTTGAGTGGCTTCAGTAGAGCGACCCCAAACAGAAGCTTCTTTAATGTTGTGGATTTTACTAAGACACTCAAGTTGTAGTCTCGCTTGAATGCCTGTTCCAATAATGCCTACCGATAAGTCTGTTTGAGCAGCAAGGGTTGAAGTAGCAAGTGCACCGGCGATTGCGGTGCGCATGTCTGTCAAATATCCTTCATCTTGGAGGAGCGCTAGTGGTTGTCCTGTCTCCGCAGAGATAACCATCATTAAACCGTTGCTGCTGGGTAGCCCAAGTTTGGGATTGTCATAAAAACCGGTGGCAAGCTTAACGACAAATAGTTTGTCACCTTTTATATGTCCGTATTTTATGTGCATGTCACCGGGTGGGTTATCAAAACCGAGGTAACCCACAGGTGGCGTGTCTACCTTGCCATCGGAAAAGGCAATGAAAGCTTCTCTGATTGCCTCAAGGGCAGTGTCAAAATCGAAGGCGCTCTTGATATCACATAAAGAGATAAGCTTCATTCTAGCTTCCTTTATGCTGTTTCAGGTAGTTGTAGACAGTGGCGCGGGCCATGCCGAGAATACGGGATACATAAGCCACTGAATTTTTCCCATTAAAGCCACCATGATCTGCAAGTGCTATAACAAGTTGTTTCTTTTGCTTCTGTGCGAGCTGTGGAAGAGGGGTCCCTTCTTTCGCGGACCAGTCGGTCACAAACTGATTTATTTTTTCATGCCAGTCTTCTTTGAATAATGCGTCAGGCTGAGCATTCTCCTGCGGCACAGAGATCAAAGCATCAAAAGCTTGTTTGGCCATATAGAAATGAGAGACATCGGTATTGATGCAGAGAATTCCAATGGCTTTATCATTGTCGTCCCGGAGGACCGCACTTACTGATTTAATGCGTTTACCATCCCAGTTGATTTTCTCATATGGCCCGATGATATGATCATCAGCACTGAAATCAATTTCGTGCAGTAGGGATGGTTCACCTAACTCACGCTGCGAGAAATTGTTGGCAATATACACCACTTGTTCGCTTTTTATGTCGTGAAGGACTACTTCGACATAAGGCCGAAACAGTAAGGCAATTGCTTCCGCGATATCATGGTATTTTTTTAGGTGCGCTGACATGGATAGTGCTCAGTTAAAAGTTAGTTTTTGCGAAATCAGAAAGATGCGCCAAACCTTGCTCGATATGCTCCTTTGGGGCTCCTATACCTAAGCGAATATAGTTATCCATACCGTATACATCCCCGGGCAGTAACATGATGCTTCTTTCTTCACGTAACCGGTGCACGAGTTTCGTTGAATTAATGTCCATTTTATATCGCACAAATGCCATGCCGCCTGCTTGGGGTAAAATGCTTGAGAAATGATCAGCATTATCTTTCAGCCAGCTCGACAGCAGACTAACATTCTCATTCAAAATTTTGCGGCTGCGTGCGAGGATTTCGGCTCGCTTCTCAGGTTGTACAACGATGTTGGCAACAAATTCAC
>JBFOLV010000255.1:0-6128 GCA_040830325.1 Kordiimonas sp.
CTAAACTAGGTGCGGTCGCTGAGCATTATGACACTGGTGTTGATTTAAGCGGTCTGTCACATAACAGCGGCATTGAAGCAATGACAGTGTTGCAAGACGGTGGTTTGCTCATGTTTGCTGAAAGTGGGCGTGACACTAAGGGGCGTACACCAGCTTGGGTAGCGTCCTCGAATGGCGGTCGTTCTGTAGAGTTTTTCCCGCCGGAAAACTATGAGGCAACAGATGCGGCTACTCTACCTAACGGTGATGTGCTTTTATTGATGCGCTACTACTCGGTATTGACCGGCGCAAGCGCTCAAATTCGGCATATCTCTAAAGATGAAATCGCAAGTGGTGTTATTCGCGGTAAGCAGATAGCTGAATTAAAAAGGCCTTTGAATGTGGACAATATGGAAGGGCTTGATGTGCAGATCTTGGAAGATGGCACTGTACGCCTATTTGTTATCTCAGACGATAACTTTAGCAGTAGGCAGCGCACACTGTTTATGGTTTTTGATTGGCCGCAAGGTTAGATGCTGATTAATTAGCTAATAAAAAACGCCGCGAACATTTAGCTCGCGGCGTTTTTTTATCTCTGTAAGGAAGCAAGTTGCTTATGCAGCAGCTTCAGCTTTCTTTTTCTTGATGTCTTTTTTGATCTTCAGTGCAGCAGCTGACAAATCAGTGTCGCGCGCTTTCAGAAGAAAGTTATCTAGACCGTCGTTGTGCTCAACAGAGCGTAGAGCATGCGTAGAAATACGGAAGCTGATAGAACGGTTAAGAGTGTCAGAAATCAAAGTAGCTTTAGTCAGGTTTGGCAAAAAGCGACGGCGAGTTTTATTGTGTGCGTGTGACACATTGTTGCCGGACATTACGCGTTTACCAGTAAGTTCACATACGCGAGCCATGATCGTTATCCTTGTTTTTCTCGGTGGCTTAAGGCCATCGGAATCTTTATGATCGGTTCAACCTAAAGCCCACCACGGGCAATAGATTGGCGGCGTATAAGCGATTCTCCCGGTATGGTCAAGTTATATCGCGTTGTTGGTCTAAGCATCGAGATCGGGCCGGTTTTCCACAAACCGTAACTTCTCTTCCAGCAGGCGCCCAATGGCGACTAACTGGTCTTCCCTGAACATGTTGCCCCAAAGGGTAATGGCATGCGGATGCGGGAAGCTTTTCCTATTCACATCTATTTTTTCAACACCAATTCTCGGTAAGGTTTGGCGGCTCTCCATACCAACGGGCAAAGTTAAACTCGGCGTGCCGGTATAGTTTGTGATTGTCAGCATGTCTGTAAAGTTGGGGCTAATGATGACATCAACTTGCTCGTAAAGGCTTGCCATTGCTTCCATTACTTGTCGGCGGAAGCGGTCCACTTGCAGGGCTTCAACGGCCGATATGAAGTGGGCAGCCCTAAAAGTATTAGGCCAGGCCTCCGGTTCTTGCCAGCGCAGTAAATCATCTCTGTTGGTAAGGGTAAGCTCCTCAAATGCTGCCGCGGCTTCTACTTCTACGGCAGTGAAGAGTGTATTATATGGCAGGGCAGGCAAGCTTATTTCTGTTAGTTTAAAACCCATTTCCTTAAGGGCGTTAAGAACAGCTAGATCGCTAGCTGTTGCCTCACTAAACCATGTTGGGTCATAACCAATTTTAATGTCTTCAGCGGCAGATCTCTGCGTATCGTAAGAAAAGCCCCACTCGATGGCATATGGGTCTTTGTTGTCACTGCCATTGAGTACTGAAAGGACAAGAGCGGTGTCTTCCGATGACCGGCATATGGGGCCAAGCTTATCAAGTGACCAGCATAGTGCCATTGCCCCTGTTCTTGGTACGCGCCCAAAAGTGGGGCGAAGGCCAACAGTACCGCACCGGGCAGATGGTGATACAATTGAACCCAAGGTTTCTGACCCAATAGAGAACCCACAAAGTCCTGCAGCAGTTGCTGAAGCTGACCCGGCACTTGAACCAGAAGACCCCTCTTCTGTATCCCATGGGTTTCTAGTATGTCCTGCAAACCAAAGGTCATTATAGGCAAGGGCCCCGAGTGCTGTTTTGCCTAGTAAAACTGCACCTGCATCCCGCAATCGCTTAACGATCTCTGCGTCTTCCGCTGGCACGCGGTCTTTGTAGGGCATTGCCCCCCATGATGTACGCACACCTTTTGTATCGGCTAAATCTTTCAATCCATATGGAATGCCGTGAAGAGGCCCTCTGTCTTTGCCATTTTTTAGGTCCACATCGGCCTGAAAAGCCTCTTGTTGGGCTTGTTCATTCATTACGGTTACGTAACAATCAAGTTTGTCATTATATTTTTTGATGCGCTGGATATATATGTCGGTAAGTCGATTGGAAGAGATAAGTCCTGCTCGTAACCAAGCCCCTTGTTTCCAAATAGGCGCAAAAGCGATGTCTTCATCAGACGGCAAAGGCCCGGCTTTTGAGGGGTCGACTGTAACCTTATTATCTTGTGCTTTATAGGTGTGGCCAGGTAGTAGTGGGTCAAATATCAAGGCAGGAATGTCGCTATTTTCCAGTGGCGCGCCCGCTCTGCGAGCTTTAATGCGATCAACCATTGCTTCAAGGTTGTCATATATTTGTGCCCGTTCAGCTTCTGTATAGTTTGCCTCAATCAGTTTCTCAGCAATGCTTAGATGCGCTGGAGATGCAATTGGAGGCGTTGATGGTGTTTCGTCTTGGGCTGCGACTGCGCCAGCAACAGCTAGTCCGCCAACGGCGCTCGTAGATTTCAGAAACTGTCGTCTGTCTATTCGTTTGTTCATATAGCCTCCTCGCATCTACCATAATCATATCAGGGGCTTATTTGAATGCTAGCCCCTGTATCTGCATATAATTAAGCTTGGCAATTATATAAGGCACCCTATATGAACGGCGCATTAGTAAGGAAATAGTTGGAAGTAATGGCGGGCACAATTAAAGCGGTTCTTGGGCCAACGAATACAGGAAAAACCCATTATGCGGTGGAGCGCATGCTTGCTTACACATCGGGTGTAATGGGGTTTCCGCTAAGGCTCCTGGCCCGTGAGGTTTATGACAGAGTTGTCGCTGTTAAGGGCAAAAATCAAGTCGCTTTGCTGACAGGGGAAGAGCGTATCGTGCCAAAGGGGGCACGTTATTATCTCTGTACAGCAGAAGCGATGCCGAGGCATACAACGGCTGATTTCGTGGCGATTGACGAAATTCAGATGGCAGCTGATCCACAGCGCGGCCATATATTCACGGAACACCTTCTGCATTCGCGTGGCAAGTTTGAGACGCTGCTTCTCGGTGCTTCTACAATGCGCCAGCTTATCAATAAGCTTATCCCTGAAGCTGGAATACTCACTCGGGATAGATTCTCGAACCTAAATCATGTGAAGCCAGGGAAGTTATCTCGGCTTCCAAGACGAAGTGCTGTCGTTGGTTTCTCGTCCAGTGACGTGTACGGCATGGCGGAGCTTCTACGCCGACAAAAAGGTGGAGCCGCTATTGTTATGGGGGCATTAAGCCCGCGCACGCGAAATGCGCAGGTGGAGATGTACCAATCTGGTGAGGTGGATCACTTGGTTGCGACCGATGCCATTGGTATGGGCTTAAACTTGGATGTTGGACATGTATCTTTTTCCGCACTTACAAAATTTGATGGCAGAACATTTCGGGAGTTAACCCCAGCTGAGGCTGCTCAAATTGCGGGTCGCGCGGGTCGTTATAAAAGAGATGGGACATTTTCGACCCTTGGCGGCGGGGATGAGGGAATGGATCCGCTCATGATTGCTCAAATAGAAGAGCATCAGTTTGAGCCGGTAAGGCACTTGTTTTGGCGCAATAATCGATTGGATTTTTCTTCGATTCCCCGTTTGTTAGCGTCACTGGAGAAGCCAGCGACGACAGGTGGCTTGCTCCGCACACGTGATAGTGTGGATATGGTTGCTTTAAAAGCACTTGCTGCTGACAGCGAGATTTCAAACTTGGCAAATCATAAGGAAGCAGTCGAAAGGCTTTGGAATGTCTGCCAAATTCCGGATTTTAGGAAGCTGTCCTTTGATGAACATGTCACCTTGCTTAGGCGTATTTTCGCCGATTTGATGGGTCCGGCAGGTGCAATTCCACATGATTGGTTCGCGAGACAAGTTAAGCGCCTTGACAATACGGTCGGTGATATAGATACCTTGGCCGGTCGAATTGCCAGTATTCGGGTCTGGACTTATGTTTCTCACCGAAAAGGTTGGCTAGATGACAGTGCCCATTGGGCACATGTAACGCGCGGTGTGGAGGATAAGTTATCTGACGCGCTGCATGAAAAATTAACCCAGCGGTTTGTGGATCGGCGAACAGCCGTCCTCATGCGCTCGCTCAGGCAAAGGGACGCACTCAGCGTGAGCATTGATAGTGAAACAAATCAGGTTTCTGTCGAAGGACATGAAATCGGTGAACTTCTTGGCTTTTCTTTCCGCGTGGAAGCAGGAGCCGCTCGTGATGACCAGAAAACGCTTAAGGCTGCTGCTGAAACTGCTTTGCAGGTTGAGTTAACGCGCCGGGCGAAATTGTTCGCAAACGTGGGTTATAAAACGCTCGAGTTTAGCTTCGAAGATGGCTTAGGGCTTCCGAAATTAATGTGGGAAGGCGCGGCCATTGCGACTGTTCATGATAGTGGCGCTTTGTTTGCACCACGTGTGAAGCTTGTACAAAGCACACTTCTTCAGGGTGAAAACGCTGATCTAGTGCGCGAAAAAATGCAAGAATGGCTTGATACACGCATTGCAGAAAAACTGGAGCCACTTGTTAAGCTTGCTCAGGAGCTAAATGGTGACATTGAGCCACCAGAGGGTGCGGCACCACTTTCTGGGTTGGCACGCGGTGTGGCGTTCCGTCTCCTTGAACATTACGGTGTGATGTCTCGCGAAAAAGTTGATAGTGACATGCGTCAGCTTGACCAAGATGCGCGCAAAGGTTTGCGCCGTTTCGGTATTCGCATCGGTGCCTCCAACCTGTACATTCCAGTCGTGATGAAACCTCATGCGACTGAACTGCGTTTGGCAATGTGGGCAATGGCGGACAAAAAGGAAGGTCTGCCATCTATACCAACACCAGGCATGGTTTGGGTGGATACGCAGCAAGATGCTCCTAATGAGTTTTATGAGTTAGCCGGCTTTAAGCCAGTTGGCAAAAAAGCGGTCCGGATGGATATGTTTGAGCGTCTTGCGGATGCAGTGCGACCTCTTGGACAAAATCGCGATTGGTTCGAGGTAACACCTGAGATTATGGGCCTTGTTGGTCTGTCTGGCGAGGATTTCGCTGAGGTGATGAAGGCTGCTGGTTATAAGCATGAACTTCGCCAGGTTGCGCCAGAAGTTAAAGAAACTGCAGCTAAAGAAGAAGTGAGTGTTGTTGAAGCGTCTACTGCCGATGCAGCGACAGAGGAAGCCACTTCCGAAGCAGTTGAAGCAAAAGAAGAGGCGTCAAAGTCAGAATCTGAGCCAGCGGTTGTTGAAACTGAAGGTGTTGAGGTGGATTCAGGCACTAGTGATGTATTGGCAGAACCTGAACTTGTAGAGCGTTACTATTTCATGTGGGCGCCAAAGCGTCGCCCACGACCTGAAGCTGGAAAAGGTACAGCACGTGGCCGTGGCCGGGGTAATAACGCTGGCGAAAACAGTGCCCGCCGTCCAGCTAAAGGTCAGCATAAGGGGAAAGGTAATAAGTTCGCAGGAGCGAGTCGTCCTCCGAAACGTGAAAAGAAAGCCGATCCTGATTCGCCGTTTGCAGCACTTGCAGGCCTGAAGGATGCCCTTGCAAAAAAATAGCAATTTATTGTGATCTGGTTGAGAGAAGCATGAAGATACGGGCGGACAAATGGCTTTGGTACGCCCGTTTTTTTAAGACGAGAACACTAGCTTCCCAGCTATGTAGGTCGGGAAAGTTGCGTGTTAACGGTGAACGAGTTTCAAAAGCCAGTGTGACTGTTCAGGTTGGTGATGTCTTGACCTTTCCAAAGGTAAATGACATCAAAGTGGTGCAGTTATTGGCGTTAGGTGAGCGTCGAGGACCTGCCTCTGAAGCACAGTCTCTTTACGACGATCAATCTCCAGCTACACCGACGAAGGCGGAGGAGCGAGAGAAGGCCGCAAAAGAGGGCGCACCAATGTACC
>JBFOLV010000256.1:0-5589 GCA_040830325.1 Kordiimonas sp.
CGGACGGGCAGATTGTCGTGTCTGGGCATAAGGGCGCTGTTGAGCGCGCAATAGATATTGCAAAAGAAAAAGGTGCAAAGCGTGGCCTTCTACTGCCTGTATCAGCACCATTCCACTGCCCACTAATGCAGCCAGCGGCTGATGAAATGCGTGCGGCTCTTGCTGATGTGGTCATTGAGCAGCTATCTGTGCCAGTGATTGCGAACGTTCTTGCCGCACCAGTTAGTGAGCCTGGTGGAATTGCAAATCTACTTGTTGAGCAGGTTACAGGATCAGTACGTTGGCGTGAAAGTGTTGCGTCAATGTCTTCTCTAGGCATTACTGAGGTAGTTGAAGTGGGAGCAGGGAAGGTTCTAACTGGTTTAGTACGCCGTATAGATCGCTCACTATCCTTTACTAATATTCAAGATCCAGCAGATATCGAATCGTTTGCTGCTTCATTATAATTTACAGGGGTAATATATGTTTAATCTTGCTGGAAAGCGAGCGCTTGTAACTGGCGCAACAGGTGGCATCGGTGCCGCTATTGCTACGTCCTTGCATGCTGCTGGTGCTGAAGTAGCGATTTCAGGTACTCGCGCGGAGAAACTAGAAGCGTTAAGCGCAGAGCTTGGTGGTACGGCCCATGTTGTACCTGCGAATCTATCTGAGCGCTCTAGTGTTGATCAGTTAGTCTCTGACGTATCCGGTGCAATGGGCGGTGTAGATATTCTTGTAAACAATGCTGGTATTACAAAAGATAACCTAGCAATGCGTATGAAAGATGATGATTGGGATAGCGTAATGCAGGTTAATCTCGAATCTGCTTTCCGTCTCACTAAGGGCTTGATGCGCGGCATGATGAAATCGCGCTGGGGTAGAGTCGTAAACATTACTTCTGTAGTTGGTGTTACAGGTAATCCTGGTCAGGCAAACTACTGTGCATCTAAGGCAGGCATGATCGGTATGTCGAAAGCTTTAGCAGCAGAACTCGCAAGCCGCGGCATTACTGTTAACTGTGTTGCTCCAGGTTTTATTGGTACACCTATGACAGATGTGCTTACGGATGACCAAAAGGCCGCAATTACAGCGAACATTCCGTCAGGCGATCTGGGTGATCCTGATGATATTGCATCTGCGGTCTTGTATCTTGCGAGTAAAGAGGCCAAGTATGTCACCGGTCAGACGCTACATGTGAATGGCGGCATGGCTATGATTTAATAGGTTTTTTCCTATTTTCATGGCTTTTTAGGTATATCAGAGGCTTCTCAAAGAGAAAAATCTGTGTTACGAGCACGGTCGATGCGGCAAAGTTTGGTTAAAATTGACTGAATCGACCGTAACATGGGGATGTTTAATTTTAAGGCACCCCTATTACACTTTGTGTTTAAGAACGAGGAAATGAGCAATGAGCGAAATTGCCGATAAGGTGAAAAAAATTGTAATCGAGCACTTGGGCGTGGACGAAGACAAAGTCACCGATACTGCTAGCTTTATTGACGACCTTGGCGCTGACAGTCTTGACACTGTTGAGCTGGTTATGGCGTTTGAAGAAGAATTCGGAATTGAGATCCCAGACGATGCGGCTGAAAAAATTCAGACCGTAAAAGACGCGATCGACTTTATTAGCGCGAATTCCTAAGCTGGATCTGCTATTCAGTAGGGCAGCAGCCGAGCCGGCCAGGTTGGGCTGCTGCCCTTTTTTAATTTCTGCCTCTTTTACTATCTGTGCCATTTGCTATTTAGTAGGTATGGGCCGCTTGATAGAAATAAGGATTGGTCGATGAGACGAGTTGTAGTTACAGGTATGGGGATGGTGTCGCCGCTGTCCGATAGTGTTGATGGTACATGGGACCGATTGATCGAAGGTCATTCAGGTGCCGGTCCAATCACTCTTTTTGATACGGAACCTACGGAAAACAATAAATTCGGTTTCCCTTGTAAAGTTGCGTGCGAAGTAAAACTTGGCGATGGAACAAACCATACATTCAATCCAGACGCATGGATGCTCCCAAAGGAACAGCGCCGTGTGGATAACTTCATTGTTTTTGGTATGGCTGCTGCCATTCAGGCTGTTCGAGATGCTGGGTGGGAAGAACCAAGCGAAGAAGAGCTATATCGTACAGGCGTTATGATTGGCGCAGGTATTGGTGGTTTACGTTGGATATCTGAGATGTCCGTGACACTTCATGAGCGCGGACTAAAAAAAGTTAGCCCGCACTTTATAGCCGGTTCCATCATTAACCTTGCATCAGGCAATGTTTCTATAAAATACGGTTTTAAGGGTCCGAATCACGCTGCGGTAACAGCCTGTTCTACAGGCGCGCATAGTATTGGTGATGCGGCACGTCTAATTGCTCTTGATGATGCTGACGTGATGGTCGCTGGCGGCGCAGAGGCGTCTATATGCGCGATCGGCATGGCAGGTTTTAGTCAAGCTAAAGCACTTTCTACAAAATATAATGATGCGCCTGAAACGGCGTCACGTCCGTGGGATAAGGGCCACGATGGTTTTGTTATGGGCGAGGGCGCGGGTGTTGTTGTCCTAGAGGAGCTTGAGCATGCGAAAGCTCGTGGGGCTAAGATTTATGCAGAAGTAACAGGCTACGGAATGTCTGGCGATGCACACCATGTTACAGCACCAGCTCCTGACGGTAATGGTGGTTACCGCTCCATGGCTGCAGCTGTTAAGCGCGCAGGTATTGGTGTGGAAGAAATTGGTTACATCAATGCACATGGTACTTCTACGCCGGTTGGTGACCCGATTGAATTTGGAGCAGTTAAGCGCTTGTTAGGTGATCATGCTGCTAACGTAGCGATGTCATCTACCAAGTCCTCGATTGGCCACCTACTGGGAGCCGCTGGTGCAGTTGAAGCAATTTTCTGCATCAAAGCCATTAACGAAAATGTTGTACCGCCAACTCTCAATCTGCATGACCGGGCTGAAGGTTGTGACGGTATTGATCTTGTGCCTCTAGTTGCGCAGGAGCGTCAGGTTTCTGCAGCTCTATCCAATTCCTTCGGGTTTGGTGGCACTAATGCCTCGTTGGTGATGCAGGAATACAAAGGCGACTAGTTAATTCGGTAGAGTTAACAGGTAAGAGACAATAAAATCGGTTTCGGACTAAAGCATTTACCGTTAGGTTTGCTAAATGATCCGGAACCGATTTTTTATTATCTGTGTGCTGCTTCTGAGTATTGCCGTATTGACTAGTGCGGGATATTTTGCAGTTGCTAGGCATGCCTTAGCCGCCACAGGTTCCAACAGTGACACCGTATATCTCTATATCCGGCCAGGGGCGGGACTTTCTGAAGTAGCACGTGAGGCCAAACAAGCTGATCTGGTTGCGGCCCCTTGGCATCTTTCTTTCGGGGCAAGAGTGTTAGGCCTTTCACGCTCTTTGAAAGCGGGAGAGTATGAAATTGATGTAGGGACTACGGTTGAGGAGTTACTGAGAAAACTCCAAAGCGGAAAAACATACATGAGAAGAGTCTCCATTCCTGAAGGATACTCAATCCTAGAGGTGGAGCAGGTACTATTAGATAGTTTTGGTCTTGATACATCGGATATGATTCTTCCTTCGGAGGGTAGTATTTTACCGGAGACGTATTTTTATAGCCGCGGAGAAAGTGCCAATAAACTGATCGATCGAATGAAGGCTGGGATGGATAAGACCATAGAAGCAGCATGGGCCTTTCGCAGAGAAGGTTTGCCACTGGAAAATGAATATCAAGTGCGAGTTCTAGCTTCAATCGTAGAGAAGGAAACAGGCGTCCCAGAAGAACGGCCTGTGGTAGCCGCTGTTTTTTTAAACCGTCTTAAAAAGAAGATGCGGTTGCAATCCGACCCTACTGTTATCTATGGCATTACTGGTGGTTTACCACTGGGGCGAGCGATAACACGCCAAGACCTAAGGGAAGAAACAGCGTATAATACCTATAGAATTAAGGGACTCCCACCAACGCCAATTGCGAACCCAGGAAAGGCCTCCATTAAGGCAGTGTTAAATCCAGCATCAGTAACATATCTATATTTTGTTGCTGATGGCACTGGTGGACATTCGTTTGCGAATACGCTTTCGGAGCATAATAAAAATGTGCGCGCCTGGCGGAAAATTGAAGCTCAAAATTCACAATAAGAATAAGAAACTTAATTACAACTATCCGCCTACTCATTATAGTGCAGCGCTTATTCATAAGTAGCTAAAGAACAGAGATAGTATGACGTTACAAAGCATGACAGGATTTGCGCGCGGAGCAGGGAGTGCGCATGGTCATAGTTGGAATTGGGAAATCAAGAGTGTAAACAATAAGGGTTTGGACGTAAGAACCAAGTACCCTTCTTTTCTTGATGGGTTTGACCTTGTCATTAAAAAGACGGTTTCTAAGGCGCTTGCACGCGGCTCAGTCTTCATATCTCTCACAGTTGAATCAGAAGATGATGATAGTCAGTTCATAGTTCATGAAGAACGGTTGAAATCATTAATTGAAGTTGCCAGCAAATATGCTGATGCACCGGGAGTGAGTGCGGCGAAGTTAGACGGGCTTCTAGCTATAAAAGGCGTTGTAGAGCTTACTTCAGCGGAAATGGATAAAGAGACTAGAAAAGGGTTGGAGACGGCGCTTCTAGTTAGCTTAAAACAAGTTGTTTCAGACCTTGTTGCATCTCGTACCGATGAAGGGGCGCGTATGCAGGAGGTTTTAGATGGTCAGTTGCAACTGATATCAGCGCTTGCAACTGAGGCGCGAGAACTGACTGGAGATCGACTGAAAGCAATGCATGATAGGTTTGCGCAACAGCTGAAAAAGCTGGAGAATACATCTGGTCCAGTTTCAGATGATAAACTTGCGCAGGAAATCGCGGTTATTGCTGTTAAAGCCGATATCCAGGAAGAATTAGATCGTTTGGATAGCCATATTCTTGAAGCCAAGAAGTTTCTGTCGTCCGAGGAGGCTGTTGGTCGTAGACTCGATTTTCTGTGCCAGGAATTCAACCGCGAAGCAAATACGCTTTGCTCAAAATCTGGTGACACTAGTTTAACAAAAGTTGGCCTTGAGCTTAAAGCAGTGATAGATCAATTCCGCGAACAAATTCAGAATATAGAGTAGATGGTTAGGGACTAATTATGGTGCATAAATCAATATATTCCCGTCGCGGTTTGATGCTTATTGTATCATCTCCGTCAGGCGCAGGAAAAACAACGCTTACCCGCCGTCTTCTAGCAGAAGATGATGACGTGGTACTGTCAGTTTCTGCAACAACACGCGAACCTAGGCCGGGTGAAGAGAATGGCCGAGATTATTATTTTGTCTCACATGAACGTTTTCAGGAGATGATTGAAGCAGATGAGCTTCTAGAGCATGCGATCGTTTTTGAAAATCGGTACGGAACCCCCAGAGGGCCGGTCACCGAGGCTTTGCAAGCCGGTAAAGACGTGATCTTTGACATTGACTGGCAGGGAACTCAACAGTTGATGTCAAGCTCACGCGCAATAGATCTCGTGAGAATCTTTATATTGCCGCCATCAATCGCAGCTTTGGAAACACGTTTGAAGCAACGTGGTCAAGATAGTGAAGAAACAATCGCCAAACGCATGACTAAGGCTGAGA
>JBFOLV010000257.1:0-5721 GCA_040830325.1 Kordiimonas sp.
ATAGAAAAGCTAACCTGAGAGTGGTTTTGGTGCCGACTTCACGTGATAGTGTTATAGGGGTGAGGTATCAATCCCACCTTTTTGGTATGTGATTCTGCGTGTTTTATGAGGTACGTCATAATTTATTCTGTGGCTCATTGGTAGTTGGTAGTGCAGGTGTTTTCATGGCAAAAGTGTTTCTCCGGTTTTGAAGGGACTCATTGATATGGTTGATACGATTAAATTGGAAGAAAGCTGGAAAGCAGCTCTGGCACCTGAGTTTGCTAAGGACTATATGGTGCGCTTGAAGTCCTTCCTAAAAGCGGAACTTGGTGGTGGGAAACGTATATTTCCGAAAGGGAGTGAATATTTTGCAGCGCTAGATCATACACCGGTTGACCAAGTGAAAGTCGTTATCCTTGGTCAAGACCCTTATCACGGACCAGGGCAGGCGCATGGTCTGTGCTTTTCCGTACAGCCGGGCATTCCAGTGCCACCTTCGCTCGTCAATATCTATAAGGAAATGGCAGAAGATCTAGGTGTTGTTCAACCTGACCATGGATACCTTATATCGTGGGCAGAGCAAGGGGTGCTGCTTTTAAACTCTGTGCTGACTGTTGAGGCCCATAAAGCTGCTTCTCACCAAGGGCAGGGCTGGGAAACTTTCACTGATGCTATAGTTGCTGAGCTGAACGAAAAGCATGAGAATTTGGTGTTTATCCTATGGGGTGGTTACGCTCAGAAGAAAGGTGCGAAAATAGATACTGATAGGCATCTCGTGATCAAGTCTCCCCACCCATCACCCCTTTCTTCATATAGAGGGTTTTTTGGCAGCAAACCTTTTTCTAAAGCGAATGCTTATCTGGTGGAGAAGGGAAAATCACCAATTGATTGGCAATTGCCTTCCCTCAAGTAAATTTCATTAAACTTCGATAGTCTTCTTTGAACTCAGTGTGTCAAAACTTGACAGGGATGTCTAGGTTACTATATGTAACCTTTAGGTATCAAAATATAACCCTTAATATTCATTTTGGAAATGAGACATGGTGGCAGAACGGCAAGAAAGTATGGCGCAGTTTGTTGATCGCTTTTTACAGCGGATAACGCTGGGAGTTTTTGTTTTGGCATTCTCGTATGCTGTAGGCGTGGCGAAGTATTTTGCGGGAGAGGAGATGCTGGTCGCGCTGGATATGGTTAAAACCGGTTTGGCTTTGTTAGGAGCAGCGATAACTTTACCTTCATTCATCAAATTTGTGCGTATGAAGAAAAAATGTGGCTCCAGTTTTGCTGAGCCAAGCGGCTACATCGTAGAGGTTTACAGAAAGGCATGTGAATATGCTTTCGCTTTTACCTTTGTACTCCTGATTTTGCTGGAGCCTGTCGCTGTTGAGTTTTTGGTTGATGTACCTGCGGCCCTCTATATTCATGTGACCCTAACTGTTTCTCTACTCAGCCTTAGCCTAAGTTTCTTTTTCATGAGCCGCGGCGGCGATGATGAGCTTGATGATGACTTCGGTGGAGAAAATGTATGAGTGTTGGGCTCGATAACCGCATTCGTGTATACCGTGCTGAGCACAGACTGAGCCAAGGAGCTCTTGCAGACATTATTGGCGTATCTCGGAAAACTATCAGTACTATTGAAGTCGGTAGGTTTGTGCCTTCAACGATTATCGCGCTTAAGATAGCGAGGCACTTTGGTGTTCCTGTCGAGGATATATTTTCGTTGGTAGAAAACAAGAGTTCACAGGGCTAATTGGGGTGTGGGATAAGTTTTCTCTTCCGCTTCATACAGCCTTATACCCAATAATATTTATGGCGACAGTATAACTGCCGCCATTTTATTTGATTTAGCTAGCTATAGCTTTCAAGAGAACATACCAGTGCTCTAGGTTTCCATAGAAGCTTGCTACTGGTAAACGCTCATTGAGGCCGTGTGCAAAGTTGTCGCTCGACTTCATGTAAAGGCCGTTTACACCGTAGCTTGGAATACCAGCAGCCCGGAAATGCATACCATCTGTTCCGCCAGATGACATCGCAGGGATAATTTCTAGATCGGGGTAGCTAGTATTTACTGCCTTCTGGAGTGCTTCGAGTACATCCCTGCGTAGAGGTGATGGGTCACTTTCTGTGGCATCGGTGATGAGTTTGAATTCAATTGCATCATTGGCAACGACTTCTTTCAATGTTGCTTCCGTTGCAGCTACGCCTTCACCCGGAAAGATGCGACAATTTACTGTTACAGTAGCAGATTGTGGCAGCGCGTTCTCCGCATGTCCGCCTCGAAGCATTGTCGTAATACAAGTTGTGCCAAGTGTGCCAACGTAGGACGAATTAGAGCGTAGTGTATTGATGGCCCACTCGTCATTCTTGTTTTTAGCAAAAGCAAGCATTGCTTTGCCGAGATCACCGTCTGTGTTTTTACCTGTGCCTTCGAAGAAAGCTTTAGTGAGTTCATCTTGTTTTACAGGAAACTTAAATGCCTGAATTTTTTTGATTGCATCTGCAAGATCATAAATCGCGTTGTCAGGCCTTGGGCGACTACTGTGGCCACCTGGGTTGCGAACTGTTAGCTCAAATGTAGCGTAAGTCTTTTCGGCAGCTTGCATGCTGTAACTGGCTGGGCGTCCGCCTGTTTCAGGAATTGTTCCACCACCAGCGTCAGCATTAAGCATAAACTCACTGTCGGTCAGATTAAGATGTTCCTTAACAAGTGCACGAGTTGTCAGCATGCCCGTCTCTTCATCGCCAGAAAAGGCGATTACAAGATCACGATTAGGAACCCATCCTTCAGACTTTAGGCGCAAAAAGTTGGTAACAACAGCTGTCATGCCAGCTTTGTCATCTGCGGTGCCGCGACCAAAAAAGTAACCATCTTCTTCTATAAGTTTAAAGGGGTCGCGTTCCCAATCTTCGCGTTTAGCTGAAACAACATCCATATGGGCGTTTATACTGATTGGTTTTTTTCCAGATGAACCATCACCGGGATAGCGTACGACAAGTGATGCTGTGTCGCCGAGTGTAAGAACATGAATATCTTCTTCAGCAAAGCCAGCTGCCCGAAACTTATCAGCGAGAAAATTAGCAAGCTTTGGCACCTGACCGTGCCCCGCTGCGGTGGGCATTTCTATTGCTGTACGGTAGATATCCAGCGCAACGTCAGCGAATGGCATATTTTTGTCTGCCGCGAAAGACGGTGACAAAGCTGTACTTGCAAACACAGCACCCAATAGCATTTTCTTTAACATAGTGTTTCCCTGATCTTTTTATTATTTAGCCTGATGTTTTAATTGCGCGTACATTGCCAATTGCACCGCGGGGACGCAAGTCCAATCGGCGGGGTTTAGCTTGTTTTAATCCGCCAGCCACTTATACATGACGTACGCATCGACAAACCCAAGCTCTGCATGGTTAAACGCTCGCGGAATTGTCCCGACAATGTCAAATCCCAGCTTCTGCCAGAGCTTTACAGCTGGTGCATTGCTCGATACGACCATATTGAATTGCATGGCTTTAAAACCAAAGTCTACGGCAACTTGTTGTGAATGCTCGCACATCAGCTTTGCGATACCTTGGCCGCGTGCATTTTCAGAAACCATATAGCCGCAATTACTAACGTGCTTGCCTGGGCCTGATTTATTGGCGACGATATAGTAACTGCCTAGTATCTTACCTTCATTCTCAGCGACAAAGGTTTTTAACGGCCGTGTCATCCAGATGGTAAAAGCTTCTTCCTGGCTTGTATTAGGGTCAAATGCGTAGGCGTCTTGTGCTTGCATGATACGTTCAAATATTGGCCATATGTGCGGAAAGTCCTCAGTACGAGCTTCTCTAATTTTTACCATCTTCCAACCTCACCGTTTTCTTGTTGGAAGCTACCTCAAAGAGTTCCGAGAAGCAGACAAAAATATCTGATGTTTTAGTTTAGCCACCTGTGTCATCAGTCCGATAATTTTTTGAGTGCATAAACAACTTGTAATGCATCAGTGAAAGCACGTTGTTTCAAGTTCGCAGCTGCTGAATGTCCGCCTTCTATATTTTCATAATAAAGAACAGGTTTTTCCATAGAGGTCATTTTAGCAGCCATTTTACGGGCGTGACCAGGATGTACTCGGTCATCTTTTGTAGATGTATAGAAAAATACCTCAGGGTATTCTGCATCAGACTTCAAGTTTTGGTACGGTGAATATTGCCTGATGTAGGCACGTTCTTCTAGTATGTCTGGATTGCCATATTCACCCATCCATGATGCCCCGGCAAGAAGCGTGTGGTAGCGCATCATATCCAGAAGAGGTACCGCACAGATAACCGCGCCAAACAGGTCAGGTCGCTGTGTGATCATAACACCCATTAACAAGCCGCCATTTGAGCCGCCTCTGATACCAAGCTTAGCGGGGTTAGTGACTTTGTTTTCAATAAGCCTTTCGGCAATAGCAATGAAGTCATCATAGGCGCGTTGCCTATTTTCCTTTAGGGCTGCTTGGTGCCAATCAGGTCCAAATTCACCACCACCTCTTATGTTAGCGATCGCGTAAGCCCCGCCTTCTTCAAGCCAAAGCTTTCCAACGCCTTGAAGGTATGTAGGTGTCAGGGAAATTTCAAAGCCGCCATACCCATATAGCATTGTGGGCGTGGTGCCATCTGACGGCATATCTTTATGCCGGATCAAAAAGTAAGGCACTTTTGTGCCGTCTTTACTTGTGGCGAACTGTTGCTCTGTCACCAAGTTTGAAGCGTCAAAACGTGCCGGCAGTGACTTGACTAGGTTAGGCTCTTGCCCACGATTAATAGTGTACAGCGTGTCAGGCTGAAGGAAGCTTTCATAATTTACAAAAGCTGTATCAGTCCATTCATCGGCGCTAACAATTGAAATATTACCATTCTCAGGCATTGCGATAGGTGTGGTTTCCCAGCCTTTTCCTGATAGTGTTGCTGATAAGAGTTTGCCTTTCACCTCATCAAGAACATTGATAAAAACACGATCTTTCCCTAACTCAACACTGTCTACAGCAGTACGTCCAGAGGGTTTGTAGATAGTGTTTATACTTCTGCTTACTGTGCCGCCAATAGCATCTGCTACATTCACTGAAACAAGAGATCCTGAAGTATATGTTGTGCCAGCTACATGCCAATCTGCCCGAAGTTGTATAACAACTTGGCTGGCGAAGATGCCTTTGAAACTAACCTCACGTGGAAGTATGAGTTCCCGCATTTCAGCTTCGTCATCTTCACCTTCCATGATGAAGATAATTTCTGTGAAGAAGTCAGGGTATCTGACAAAGCCTACGTGACTACCATCAGCGCGGTGGCTTGCGAAAAGGAAGTTGCCCATTTGGGTGCGCTCGCCTTCCGCTAGAAGGCGCGCATCTTCAAGCCTGTGGCCACGCTTCCATAGCTTTACTTGGTTTGGGTAACCGCTGTCTGTAAGGGTCCCGTTTCCAAAGTCGGTGGCGATTAAAACAGTATCGGCATCAACCCATGAAACAGTTTGCTTTGCTTCTTCTGTCACAAAACCGTTTGGCACGAAGCGTTTCATGACAGCGTCAAATTCGCGCACCACAATCGCGTCTCCGCCGCCGCGAGAGAGTGCTACAAGGCAGCGTCCAAAGTCAGGTGCTAAACAATCCCTTCCTTTGTAAACCCAGTTTTCATTTTCTTCTTCTGCAAGCTTGTCGACATCCAGAATGTCAACCCACTTGGGCTCGTCCGATGTGTAAGAGCGAAGGCTGGCGCGTCTCCATAGTC
>JBFOLV010000258.1:0-5006 GCA_040830325.1 Kordiimonas sp.
ACATCCGCTTCCCCAACACCGAACGACGCCAAAGCCAACAACCCAAAACCAATCGGCACCCACAGGTAAGAAACATGGAGTACAGTAACAATCGGAGACTTTCCCGTCTTCCAACCACGCCAACGCGCGAGCCTAACCAAATGCAGAACTCCGGCAATGGTTGCTGACACACCCGTGACTACCACCGACCAAGCACCAATAAAGCTGACAAGTGCGCCAATTGTCACCAAAATGGTTAGCGCATCAAACTTATTGAACATAACCGGCAAAGGCTCAAGCCGCTGTTGGCGCATCCAATTTCCGGTGAAGGCAGGAATGATCCGACCACCAATGACACTGATCAAGGTGAGAATAACTGCCAGGCCTAACATCCAGCCAGAAAAAGGAAGTGTAATGACCTCTAACCGGTCCAAATTAGACAATAACGCCATCACCATAAAGGCAGCAAAAAACACAACAATCTTAATATTGCGCCAATTTTTGCCCGCGATAACTTCCCTTGCAGCTATACCCACAAACAAAAGAAAGAATAGCATTTCACCTGCAACACGAAGTTCAGGAATTGCAGCATCATATAGCGATAAAAGCTCTGCAAATCGAGCAACTAACCAAGGCAGTACAAGCGCAAACAAAAGCCATCCGCGCACAGGCAAACGCCCGGTCCAATTTGGGATAGCCGTTAATGCAAAGCCTGCTACGACCGCACCGCTATAACCGTAAATAAGGGCATGACCGTGCCACAACAGCACATCAACGTTTGCCTCCTGAGCTGTGAGACCTGCTAGATAAGAAACCCACAAAGTAAGCGATACGAAGGCCCACAAAGCTGCCAAAAAGAAAAAGATGCGGTATCCGCCTGCCAAAATAGCAGGGCCCTGATATGATGCGGTAGCAACCATGGTAGCCTCCGTTGCGGGAGATATCTTTGCCTTCAGTAGGCGGTTCAATGCTTATTTGAGCTTTTAAGCTTGCAAACACAACGCGGCGCAGTGACGCATCAATTCGATTATAAGAACTCAGATTGGATGTGAGCCAGAAAGTCACCCATGTCGTCAGGGAAATGAATCCGACCCGTACGGATAATCATCACATCTTCAGGCAGACCGTGCCAAGCAGGATGATCAAGAGAGAAACTTGTCAGGACCCCAATAGGCTTATCTGATGTTAGTGCCATAGCTTTGAACGCGCGCTCCAAATCAGCCCCAGCCAGCTCATCAAGGGTCTGCGCAAACACCATGGCATCAGGCTGTGAACGAACCGCGAGCTGGAATGCTTCCATAGCCCCAACGGCACGCACTACTCTGAAACCGCACTGCATCAGTTCATTACGAACAATTTTGGTAATCATCTTAGAAGGAGATACAAGCAGCACCTCAACATCCAAAACATTGATATCAAAGTCACCACCATCATGGCTCATCGGTAGAGAGCGGAGCATCGATGCCGTCTCAGATGCAGGCGGCTCCTTACCATCTGAGATTATACCTCGAATTTTATCGCAGTATTGACCAACGCCACTACCTAAAGGCTCTGTAATTGATGTTCCCCCCTCGAGGTAATCCTCAAGCCGGTGAGCAATTGTTGTTGTGATTGGAAAACCAACAGAAGCAGCAGTACCTTTAATAGAATGCACCTGCCGCATAATTTCTTCAAAAGCTTTGTCATTGCCAACCTGCCCTTGCAAGCTTTGGTTGATCATTTCTTCGATCAAATCAAGGCTGTCCTCGGTAGACTCGAGGAACTCAACCTTCAGCTTTTCAATGAACGAGTCATCAATCATGCAGTTTAATAACCTAACTTAACACATCACTGGCGTAAAATTACGCGGTAACCTTAATCAAAAAATTCGTCCTCTGTCAGCAATTCTTCTTTGCCAATCTCATCTTTACGTTGAAGAATTAACTTTACCAAATCAGGAAAATCATCCCCAAGAGGCTTAGGAATAAAGTCGTCGCACCCGGCAACAACTGCATTCGCCAAATCCTTAACACGCTCGCTTGCCGTAACCGCTGCTATCAGGCCGTGATAGCCCTTTTCCCTCAATTGCTGCGTGGCTGCATAACCATCCAGCACCGGCATATCAATGTCCATTAAAATTAGGTCTGGGCCTATGTCTTCTGCGAGCTTCATACCCTCAAGACCATTCTCGGCAGAGACAACATCATGCCCCAAATCCTTAAGATACCCCGAAACGAGGTTCCTCATTACTGTGTCATCATCAACATGTAATATTAAGCTCATGCCAGTCTGCCGTAGAAATTGCCATGTTCTAAACAGTGTATATAATAAGCCCTTGTGTTGCACTGATTTTTTTTGAACACTATCATACGTTGGATTAGGGACGGTCCAACGCGTGCTGCTGGGGAGCAAGGGACAAGAAACGTGCAGATAATTCGGAGCAAAAAGCGAAAAACAGGCAGCGCCGCGCGTGGTCCCGCGAAGGCGAACATTGTCTGCTCCGAACCAGAAGATCTCCTTCAGCCAGCTATTTACGGGCTGATTTCAAGAATATTATCCGCTTGGCTAGAACAAAACTTGCTTACACCGCTTGAGCTACTTACCCACAAACCATCCATGGTTGCCCTTCGGAACAATGCGCCCGTTTATCGGGCCGCCATTCATGCCGGTGCGCAAAAGCAAGTTGCCATTGCAGGCGGAGACTTAGGGAAACGCACAGGAAAACTTGAGCAGTATCTCGATAAATATTTTACCTACATAAGCGGGGATCAAAGCGCACGGATCAAGATTGACCCAACCAAAATAGACCGCAACTATAACAACCGTATTGCAGATGAAGGAACGGTTGACGCCAGGCTGCATTTAATAACCGGGTTAACCTACTATTTGGAAGATTCACCTAGTTGGGGCACCAAAGTTGAACGCATCCTTTCTCTATTGGAAAAATCAAAAGATGAAGCAACACACGTTGTTTTAGATGAGTTTCTGGGAAGTTTGCTCAGCATTGAAACTGCCGTGACGGATACTTTCATTGAAGAAGAAAACGACTTCGCTCTCCTGCATGACATGATGGGAACATTGACAGGACAAGCCAAAGCAAGGCGTGGTTCCAGCGCCATTATTCGTAGGCTTACATCCATCATGTCGTGGATGGACCTACCTTATACAAGGAACGCACTACAACAGGCGTTTCAGCGCTCTATCACACGCACAACAGGCTTTTCTGCACCCAATCAAATGAAAGGCACAAAACAGCTTCTTTGGGAGTTAAGCGAGTTATCCAAGTTAAACAAAAAAATGATAACAAACGCCGGCTGGTTTACATCAACTGAGGTGTCGTCGGAGATGGAAACGCAGGTTGCACGACGTACGGGTATCATACAGCTTGATGAATACACATCGCATTTGATGGGGGTGTTTAATCGTACGCTCGAATTACTACGCCTATACCCAATGGTATTTGGTGATAGGAACATCGAACGTATCAGCGGCCGCATAATGGAAAGCATGACCCACAAAGATTTATCGCATCACCTTGCGACGTGTGCGCGGTCACCAATGGACCAACTCGCCTTTTATGGTTTGCTCGAGCAAAAAATCCGCAAAGCAAAAATGGCGGATGACGTCACTAATGACATGGTTGGACATCTCTCCAAATTGCAGGAAGAATTCATTAGGGACAAAAAAGTATTCCATAAATTCCGCTACCTGCGCTCCAGTACAGAAGAAAAAGGCATTTATGTCCTTGAAATGCTAATGCTTGGTTCTTTTACTGCAGGTCGCTGTAAGGCTGCAGCTACCAAATTGATGCTTCACTTCCTGCCAACAAAAGAACATCTAACAGAGCATTTATCATCTCTTCCGGAAGCCGGTTCAGAGGCCGACAGAACCGAAGAACTAACCGTTATGTATGACTATTTCGTCATGACAAACTAAACACTCTTTTCAAAACACCGCTCGGTCTCGCCTACAGACCACTCAGTCATCTTTTTCTTAGCTTCAAGCCAATATTCACCATCATGTTTTCTGCGTCATAAACACAGCAGGAGATATCAATGAAGCGTTCATTTTTTCGTAAACATGCCACAGCATATTTAGGGGCCTTGACCTTATTGTGTTTGGCACACATTCCCACGTTCGCAGCCAACACCAGCATAGCCTCAACTCACATTTATGTAGTCAAGAAAGACGGGACAGATCAGGCCACTACTCTTCAAAAAGAGCTTCACACTTTTTATACAAAACAGGCAGGTTTCATTGGCAGTTTTGTTTTGGAAGATACGAAAGATGCTACTATTCGCCAAGACTATAGCTTTTGGAAAGATATGGCGTCCTTCAACAATGCGAGGGCGAAAGCAAAAACACTGGCAAGCCAACAGACTCTAGCCTCTATAACTGAACGGATAGTATCTGACCAAATAGGCAACACTCACGGCGGGACACACCACCGGGAAGCTGAACTCGGTAAGGCCGTTGTTGAAATGGCGGTATTTAACCTAAAGCGGCCTTTTAATGAAGGCTTCCTGCCAGTTCGTGCCACAGTGAAAGAATGGCTTGATCATCACCGTGGTTCAAACGGCTACATCACCCTGCCATCAACGTCAGATTCGAAGCAAATGGCGGATGTTGTTTTATGGACCAACCTTGATGATGCTCTTTACGCAGCAAACCTTCTTGGTCATCTGGATTTTGGGCAACGTCTGAACAACGAAATTTCCGGCATGACCTACTATGGTCACTTCAACATCCACGCACAGTATTTCAAACAAGGCTTACACTAAAGACATATTCACTGGTAGCGGACGGATTAGAAACGACCATTCAGCTTCTAAATAGAACCATCCAGCGCAAGGCACCTTCTATTTAGCAGCGCAAACTGCACAATTAAGAAAGGCAGAGTTTGTGAGTATGTGTCCACATATCAGTCCCATTCTGCCTAGAGGTAGTTACGCCTCGTCAACCTAGCGGGCAGCGGTATGTCCCTTCCAGTACAGTACGTTGCCCGCCGTTTTTTTACTCGCTTGCAAGAGCTTCAAGCTTCGTATGAC
>JBFOLV010000259.1:0-5222 GCA_040830325.1 Kordiimonas sp.
GCGATTGGGGCACAGAACCGAAAGCGCGGTTTCTCTCCAACACCGCTCATCAAGCTCATAAAGGCATGGTGGACAGAAAAGAAACTAACCAAAAACTACCCTATTACTCATTAACCACCGGAGGCCTTAGATGACCCTACTGCACAAATACAGTGAATGGATAGCTGCCATTTTGATCGTTCTCATTCTTGCCGGTAGCTTACCATTTAAATTCACCGGCCACCCTATGCCGACACACATTTTCAACATTGTGGGGGAGTTTCTTGGTCTCGGTTTCATGAAAACTCACGGCGCGATCATCATCGGCGTGGTTGAGTTAATTAGCTGTATCTTGGTATTGATTCCTGCGGTACGCGCGTACGGCGGCCTTCTCACAGCAGGCACTATGGCAGGCGCGATATTCTTCCACCTTTTCAGCCCTCTCGGCGTGACAGTAACTTACGTAGAAAATGGCGTTGCGATTTCAGATGGCACACTGTTTTACACAGCTATTATCGCAATGATATGTGGGCTATTCCTGGCGTATAAAAGGAAAGATAGTTTGCCAATCATTGGCCAAAACTAATCTTCTAAAGACATTTAGGGGTTGCAGACGCGACCCCTAGTGCAATTTAGAAGGCCCTGTAAGAAGTACTATTTTACGGTACTCCTGAGCGTCAAACTGACTAACACCTGCCTCTTGCATAATACGTACATAGTCACTCATATTTTCTGAATATAATGCTTCGCGCACAGCGCCTAAGGTGAGGCCTGCTTCCAGCGCAAGCATACTTTCAAGAAAGCTCAAGCAACCTTTCTTTGCCATGTCTAAAACGAGTGTATGATTGAGCCTACCTGACTTGCGTAGATCAATCACATAGGCATGTATTTGTGTAGGGCTGGCATCCTCTATCTGCCTTGCGATTACTGCTGCTTGGCTTTCCTCGCCAACCTTCTCTGCAATATCCTGTGCCACGTCATAGGTTTTTACCAATAACCGGCAATACTCTTCGGAAACAATATTTGTGAGCTTTTCCACAACGGCAATTGGCAAGTCCACTCTGCACGACAGTTGATCCATTAGAGGTTGGTTCTCACCAAACCGCCTAACAATCGTGTCACAACTATTTTCATATAGTGTGACCTGATCATTCCTAATGATAAAGCTAACACTTTTTTCGCCACCAACAGTAACTATTGCATGACAAGTGTTTGGACCAATATCATGACGACGCGCCAAGGTAACATGCGCATATTCCTCTAAATGAGGGATCAATCCAGCAAGCTGAGTGTCAGAAAAAACTTCAGTGGTAGCAAGGAACGGCGTCGATACACTTTCAATATCTGACGCGAGCTTTGCTGCAATGTCATGAGGAAGTTTCTTGCAGGTTCTCAGTTCAAAAGCGAGCGCCTCTCTCACTTGCACGGCAACATCTTGCGCAAGCAAACGCGCTACATTTTCAATAGCCGTTCGTTCTTCTTCTGAATGATCATCTTTAAGGAAATTACCAACACGCTGAGAAAGAACAACCTTCTCCAGGGTGGCTGCATTGACAATATCAACCGCGTCGATACTCATCACGACGGACTCCAATCCACAATAACCAGAAGCATTGCTTCTAGTGTTTCTTACTGTGGCACCCATCCATAGGTAGTATGACAGATAACTAGTAAACGTATTACTAATTTTCTCCGCCTCACACCAAAAACGAGTGCCTGTGCCTATTTCAAGGCCACTAATTCTCTAGACTTCCCCTGTGCTATATAGCTCTTTGGCAATCTTCAGCACGCCAGGCGCCATAGACTTTCCAAAATCCGCCTTTCTCATCAGGCGCACGAAAGCCAAACGATCCTTCAACGTCAAAATTTCTTTAATATCCTGAAGAGGCATACCCGAGCGAAGTGCTAGGGCGCTTTCTAAAAATGCGGGACAGCCCTTCTTTGCAATTTCTAAAGACAGTTCAGATGTCAGGCGCTTACTTGTCCGCAACTCGCGCACAATAGCATGCACCTGAGTAGGCTCTGCACCTTCGACTTGCTGCCACAACAGCTCAACCTTGGTACGGTCGAGCACCTCTGCAGCAACATCCTCTTGAACTGCATAATATGAAACAAGTACATCGCGGCAATGGCTAGATACTTTGTCCGCAATTCTTTCAACAATGGAAATAGGAAGATCAATACGTCCGCTAAAGTGATCCATGACACGCACATTATCTGCAAAACGGTTCACAACTGTTCCGCATGTTTCTTCCGGCAGTGCCAACCTATCATTCCTCACCAGGCTAGTAACGCTACCCTCTTCACCTACTCTGGCGAGCGCTTCCATCACAACATCACTAAGATCTGTGCGTCTTGCTAGCGCCGCGCGGGCATACTCCTTCAGCTGAGGGATTAACTTCACCAATCCCTTGTCAGAAAAGGCCTGAGTTCCTTCAAGGAAAGGGCTAGCCACTGTCTCAACATCTTTAGCGATTTTTTCGGCAATATCAGGAACCAAACGCTCGCACTTGCGTAATTCGTAAGCCAAAACCTGACGGACATGCGAAGAAACGTCAGCAGCCAACTGGCGCGCTACGTCCTCAACGGCCGCACGCTCCTCGTCTGCTTGCTCCACGCTTAAAAACTGACCAACACGTTTGGCCAGTACCATCTTTTCTAATTTCGCGGCGTCTACTAGTGACGCTGTAGCGGCCTCCATCTTCCATACTCCAGAAAAGCCTGTTTTGCCCACGCTTGCCTGAACTTTATCTACAGCATGACTTTTAGGATGGAGTAAAGAGATGGCTAAAATTTGCTTAAATACTGCATTGTATTGTGGCATTTTTTGAACATCACAGAAGCAGGTTCTGGCCTAGAATTCAGCAAAGAAACGCTTTGCCACACCTTCATACCAAACACCCCTTGAAGTACCGCAGTGGAAGCCGACATGTCCGCCACCTGACGTTATCGCACAGCCCACAATTTCACCTGCTGGCCACTTTGCATCACGGTAATCCTCCCACGGTATCCAAGGGTCGTCTTGACTATGAATGGCGAGTGTTGGAATCGTAATGTTTTCAAGAAGTGGGAAGCAGGATACATTTTCATAATAATCTTCAGCACCCTTGAAGCCAAAAGCTGGCGCAATGATATGCTCATCAAATGCCCAGACCGAAGTTAAACTATCAGGGTCTACACCAAAACGTTGCTGCCCAACCTCAGCAAGATCTCTTGCCATATTGCTCACAAGATAATCGACATAGATCTTGTTTCTCGGCCGCTGAAGTTTCTTTAAGGTATGAGACAAATTGAGAGGCGCAGAGACTGTTACTACAGCTGCTAGTCCACTTGGTACATTCCCCTCACCCAAGGTTCGCAGCAATAGTTGCCCCCCTAGTGAGAAACCAAGTGCACAAACCTTAAGGTCCGGCTGATCTTGGATCACTGCCACTATAGCTGAACGCAAGTCATCGGTTAACCCGGCACTATAGGGAGGTACAGACGTTTTCTTTGAAGGCCCAACCCCTCGGAAATTCATTCGATATATGGTCCAACCATCAGCCAACAAGCTATTGGCTGCTGCAACCTTATAATGGCTGTCTTCATCACCGCCCAAACCATGAACAAGCAAAACCGAGCAACCATTCGAGGTACTTTCTAAGGGATATGTCACTGACAGATTGATAGATTGTGCATCACTTTCAATGGGCGCTAGAATACGCTTATCAACGCTGCAAGTTGGCTTGTTTTTACTAAGAGAGTTCCTGACAGTTTGCAGGTCGGCACCCCACCAGGGAAACTGAGCCCGAAATGGCGGAACAACCTCAGTTTTTGTTGCCAGAAATGCCTCTAAACCAGCGCCATAAATCTGCATAAATACCGTCTCTCATTTTATATTTTGAGAGAAGGCTAAAGAACCTTGGGCATACCTACAAGATCATCCCTCATATTTCTTGTCTGTTCTCGGCTTTCAGCCTCAAGCTCAATGACTTCCATATGAGCCATAACACTACCTTTTGCGGCCTCAACCAGGCGCGGGGATAAACCTTCGTATATTTCTTCGACAATTATAGCAGGGTCTTTTTTCCCAGCGGACATACAAGCTTTCACCTGACTATGCCGCATCTTCCTATGCTGACGCACTTCATCAATGCGCACGTTGGGGTTCCTAACTTCATCACCGTGACTTGGCAGCATAAGAGAAGCTTCGCAGTGCTCAAGGATATTCAAGCTTTCCATATAATCCAAAAGACTGCCAAGCGGCGGCACAATAACTGTTGTGGACCAACCCATCACATGGTCGCCCGAAAACAACACACTCTGTCTTGGAAGGTAGTAGCACATATGATTGGGGAAGTGCCCCGGTGTATGCAGAGCTTGTAACTCCCAGTTACCACTACCAATGGTCGCCTTATGCCCCAACGCAACGTCTGGCACAAAACTGCTATCAACATCTTCAGTAGTTAGCGATAAAATATCTGGTGACAATGCACCGAACCCATAAGTTTTAGATTTGGTTTCCTGCTTAAGCAATTCAGCGGCGGGGCTGTGATCAAGATGGGTGTGCGTTATAAAAATACCATCTACAGGTCGACCATTAACTACTGTCAGGATGTTATTTACATGCCCGGCGTCAGCAGGGCCTGGATCAATAATCCACACTCGATCGTCACCAACAACGTAAGCATTGGTTCCCTTGCCTGTATAGTCTTTTGGATTCGATGCTAAAACGCGGTGAACACCATCACATATAACTTCGATATTCTTACTTTCGCTCAGTGTACCAGACACAAAAAACCTTTACTATTATGCAACAAAAACTAACCCGACCGATCAATGGTATAAGCCTAACCGTAACGTTTGAATAGTCACCGGAATTCACACATTAGTGAAGAATGCAAAAGAGATACCGGCATGTCCATAGCTGAAATGCATATGGCAACAGATCATCACGTAACCCGTGAAAGTGATAAAACTTAGAGAACAATACTGTCAGTGTGCCAATTTAAGTTGGCCATCTTGATTAATAGACTAGCAACTGTTTTAAACCCGAATATACTCTGCGAAATTTGACGCAGGCCATGTCAGGAGAGGGAACAGTGGCGAGTAAACAGATTACCGGGGGACAGGCTCTAATCGAAGCCTTAATTGCAAATGGCGCACACACAGCCTTTGGTGTGCCTGGAGAAAGTTATCTAGCTGCACTAGATGCCTTCCATGATGTTCCTGACCAACTAAAATTTATTACATGCCGGCACGAA
>JBFOLV010000260.1:0-5003 GCA_040830325.1 Kordiimonas sp.
AAGTGGCTCGCCTCCATACTGATGGATCATTTGAAGCTGAACTCCAGAAAACATTCTCTGGCGATTTTAAGGTAAAATATCATATGGCACCTCCAATATTTGGTGCAACTAATGGCCCGCTCGGGCGACCAAAGAAGTATGAGTTTGGC
Source organism: Kordiimonas sp. (assembly GCA_040830325.1). Classification (GTDB taxonomy): domain Bacteria; phylum Pseudomonadota; class Alphaproteobacteria; order Sphingomonadales; family Kordiimonadaceae; genus Kordiimonas. The sequence continues at coordinate 150 of JBFOLV010000260.1, forward strand.
GGCTGGATGAAGTTGGCTCTGAAAGCGATGAGAGGCATGCGTTTCCTTCGTGGCACTGCCTTCGACGTGTTTGGTATGACTGTGGAACGTAAAGCACAGCGCCAAATGATCACAGACTATGAAAAGCTGGTTGAGGAAGTGATGGCAAATTTAAACGCACAAAACTATGTTGCCGCGACGGAAGTGTTGAGTGCAGTACAATCTGTTCGAGGATACGGACCAGTTTTTGAAGAAGCGCTTGAAACATATACGCAGGACTTGCCAGCAAAGCTCGAAGCCTATATGGACAATGCAGATAAGCACATCGCCGCCTAAATTCCTGACAGATGAACGGAGCACCAACTATGTTTAGTGAACTTGAAAGCTTGCCGATTGATCCCATTCTCGGTTTGATGGCAAAATTCCGCGAAGATCAAAACCCAAACAAGGTTGATCTGAGTGTTGGTGTTTTCAAAGACGCAAATGGCCATACGCCAATTTTTGACGCTGTTAAAAAAGCTGAAGCACATCGTCTGGAAACAGAAGATACCAAGGTATACATTGGCATGGTTGGTACGCCTGGTTACAACCAAGGCATGCTGGAGCTTCTTCTAGGTGCTGATCACTCTGCGTTGAAAGCAGGACGATTTTCTAGTGCATTGACGCCGGGCGGCTGTGGTGCGCTTCGTGTGGCTGCAGAGTTTCTACAGCGCGCGAACAAGGATGCGACGGTTTGGGTAAGTGATCCAACATGGGCTAATCATGTACCATTAATTGGTGGTGTTGGGTTTGAACTGAAAACATACCCTTACTATGATAAGTCAACGCACGGCGTGAACTTTGACGGTATGATGGATACGCTTAAAAAGCTTGGTCCAAATGACGTGGTACTTTTACATGCGTCTTGTCACAACCCAACGGGTGCAGACCTTTCCCCAGAGCAGTGGGATGAAGTTGCAGCGGTTGCCGCGGAGCGTGGCTTTGTACCATTCGTGGATAGCGCCTACCAAGGACTTGGCCTAAGCCTTGAGGCAGATGCTTATGGCGTACGGAAAGTTGCCGAAAGTGTGGAAGAGATGCTTCTTGCTGTATCATGCTCTAAGAACTTTGGCCTTTACCGTGAGCGTGCTGGTCTAGTTGCGGCAATGACTAAGGCTGATGTTGCTTCTAATGCAATCGGCCAAATTAGCTCCGTAGCGCGCGGCATGTACAGCATGCCACCAGCACACGGCGGTGCGATCGTCGAGCATATTCTTCACACACCAGAGCTGCGGAGCTCATGGGAGACAGAGCTTGAGGGGATTTGTTCTTCTATCAATACCTCGCGTCAACTTCTTAAAGATGGTCTGAAAAAAGTAGGCGCGCTCGGTGATGTTGATTATTTGACTGAGAACCGCGGTATGTTCTCTTTCCTTGATCTCACAAAAGAACAAACAGAGCAGCTTCAGAAAGAATTCTCAGTTTATATTGTTGGTTCAGGCCGTATCAACCTTGCTGGCGTAACCGCAGGCAATATTGATTATCTCGCTCAAGCTATCAAAAGCGTGGCTGGCTAAATAATATTCAAGCACGAATTTAGAAGGGACCTTTGGGGTCCCTTTTTTTGTGTCTCCAGACCAACAAATCAGTTGTCCGTATAAAACTCATTGAAACCAAACCCTAATCAGATGCACCATGTATGCTATCGCAGGTGTGAGCCTGAGTTTAGAATAATAAACATGAGGGGTTGGATATGAATGTAGTCGGTAGCTGCAAGAAAACGCTGATGGCTATGACCATGATGGTAAGCGCAGTTAGTGCGCACGCGGGGGAGGAAAAAAAAGAACTACCTATCCCTGAGCCAATGGCCATTATTACTGATCATAAGGGTACTTTTGGTGGTGTCCGGATGGATTATACCGCGACGGTGTCAAACTTATCCCTCAAAAATGATAAGGGGGAGGTATATGCGGATGCCGTCACTGTTGCCTACGAAGGAAAAAAAGGCGGTAACCGTCCAGTAACCTTCGTTTTTAATGGAGGACCAGGTTCATCGTCCACATGGCTTCATATGGGACTAGTTGGCCCTAAACGTGTGGTAGTGCCAAGTGACGCACAAGACGCTGGTTTAGCGCCGTTTGAGATCATTGAAAATGAGCAATCCATTCTAGATATCACCGATATTGTGATGATTGACCCTATTGGCACAGGCTTTAGTAGACTTGCTGGAAAAGGCAAGCCTGAAGATGTTTTTGGAATGGAAGAAGACGCCAAAACTGTTGCGCAGATTGTGCGCGAGTGGGTGCGAAAAAATAATCGTTGGAACGCGCCGAAGTACATCATGGGTGAAAGCTTTGGCACCACACGAGCCGCGGCTATGATGCCATATTTGGAGAATGGACCAGAACCTATTCGTCTGAACGGCCTGCTGCTTGTTTCTCAGGCTCTTGATTATACGGGTAGTACACCAACGCACGACAATCTGATTGCCTATGTAACCTATTTACCAACGATGGCAGCAACTGCTTGGTATCATAACAAGCTTGATAATCGGCCAGAAAACTTAGAGTCCTTTTTAGTTGAGGTGCGGAACTTTGCGACAGACGAATACCTGCCAGCATTATTTAGAGGTTCTAGTTTGGATGTCGCTACCTTCGACTCTGTGGCCGAAAAGCTAGCACGGTACCTGGGGCTTGATCTTGATTACGTAAAGCGCTCAAACCTCCGCATACTCGCAGGGCGTTATGTGAAAGAGCTGCTTAGAGAAGAAGGGTTGTCAATTGGCCGGCTTGATGGTCGCTATGTAACTGATGAAGTCGATGATACTGGCCTAACACCACGTTATGATGCGGGTTCAGCAGCTATCTCTGGCGCATACTCAGCTGCGATCCACCATTATTTGCGGAATGATCTGAATGTGGAATTTGAGCGGCCATATTACGTATCCGGTCCAAATGTTGGTAAAAACTGGGTCTATAAACGCCCGAATGGTGGTTACTTCGAACCCGAATATTTAAACACAGCGCCTCAGTTGTCTGAGGCGATGCGTCGCAATCCATCCTTAAAAGTATTGGTTGCTTCTGGGTATTTGGATTATGCGACGCCGTTTTTTGATGCAGAGTTTACATTTTGGCGCCATGGAATGGCTATGGATCGGGTTACCATGACTTATTACCCAGCAGGGCATATGATGTATGTGCATCAACCATCTCTTGAGGCCGTGGTTAGAGATATTCGGGCTTTCTACGCAAACTAAAAGCTCAAATATTAATTAAGGTTAGTGGTAGAATAAATCGATAGAGCGGCATGTCATTGGCATGCCGCTTGCTTTTGAGCCTGTCACAAAATTTCGCCAAAGGGGGTCGAAGCATGACAGGCATTGTCTCAAGCGCATATGGCGCAACGTATGCGCAAAACCATTATAGTTCTGGTGTGCAAACACAGCAGCAAGAAACCGTTACCAGACAGGCTAGCCATGAAAGCAGTGCTACGAAAGTAACGCTGTCTGCAGCAGGCAAAGCAGCTTTGGCGGCGAACGATAAACAATCAAGTGATCAAGTGTATGAGCAAGCTAGACGTAAGCTCAGCGATATATTGACGCAATTTAACCGCGCATCACCGCTATCAGATGGTAAGCTTAACATTGACCTCTCGACACTTAGCCGGGCAGAAATGTTTGCTGTTGCATCTAATGCAGGCAATAAATTCACACTTGATGAACAGAAAGCTGCCAAACAGGAACTAAAGGAGCGATTTGATAATGCTCTGTCTGGTGCTGAATCTGTTATGCGGATTACAGGAAGCTACAAAGACCTGTATGAGGAGGCCATAGAGTATCTTAATGCTGCAGGACCAGAGGAGCGTAAGACTTCTGAATGGCACGCGCAGCATGCAGCTGTCACCAAAGCTTTGGAACAGATGAGTTCGACCTTCTCAGAGGGGAAACCTTCAACAATCAAAAATGATCCAGTTGCTGATTATTTAAGTAGTGAAGCGAAATCAAAAAGGCGAAATATTCTAGATATTGCCGCTGACGCGCGTACAGTGATTGATAGGGTGTACAGCCAGTCTGGCAATATTAACGCTTTAAAGGATTTCGGAAGCCGTACGTTGTCGGCTATTGCTCTCAACAAATCAGATAAATTCAGCAGCAGTGAAATATCTGCAGCAAAAACTGAAATGAAGGCTCGTGTTGGAAAGAATGTGCAGGGTGCTTTTCAAAGTGCGGGCGGTTCAGGTGATCCAACCGCATTTTCTAAGAAATTGATTGCACAGTATGCTTCAATGAGTAGCGAGGAGCGTGAGGCGGCAGGTATGACCAAGGACTATTATAATACGATCGTGAAAAACTACGAGACATCACTGAAAATATCACAGGCTTTTGGAAGTTCATTCGGTGGTGGTTCGCTGAGTCTTGCGAACTACCTGTGATTTAGAAGCGAGGGCTTGTTAGTCGAAGTTTTTAACCTTACTTCTCGTTTTCTTTAGCGCGCTAGCTTGAGCCTTGCTTGATAAACGGCGTTCCTTTGAGGCTTTGGTAGGGCGTGTTGTCTTCCGGTGCTTTTGCGGCTTTTCTACTGACTTCAGAAGTTGGATAAGACGCTGCATTGCGTCTTCTTTGTTGCGGTGTTGGCTGCTATGGGCTTCAGCACGCAACGTTAGTACACCCTCGGTGTTCAATTTGCGTCCTGCAACCAAACGAAGGCGATTAAACATTGCTTGTGTTATGGCAGGGCTTTTTTTCGCATTGAAGCGCAACTGTATGGCGCTTGAGGTCGTGTTTACATGTTGGCCGCCAGGCCCTGAGGCGCGAACCGCACGATAACTTACTTCTTCTTCCCTCAATTTTACGTTCTCTGAAACAGCAATCATCGTAAGACAGCTTCCTACTAAGCG
>JBFOLV010000261.1:0-6906 GCA_040830325.1 Kordiimonas sp.
CTCTGCACAGCTTCAGGAAATTAGCGCTCTTGAGGCACTTCAAGAAAAGAAGGTTGATGGTTGCACTGCTTACCTTGCCAGCCAGCAAGTGGAAGATTCCAGTCGGAGTATGCAGGCGCTGCTCGAACGTGCGGAAGCAAATAGTCTGTTGGAGAATCATGAAGCTTCAAAGCGTGATGTTGCTACGCTGAAGGCGTTGCTTGCTGATACTCAAAAAGAAAACCATCCAGATTTTAAGCGGGGGGCAGGCTTAACTATCGCAGTATTGGATGCGATGAACAGTGGTGATCCGCTCACTGTTTTGCGCCCCCTTGTCAAGGATAACCCCTATTTGGAACCGTTGCATCAGATCGCATTTTCTTATGCAGTGGAACAGGGTGATTATCTTTCGGCTCTAGAATACCTCTATTTATCTGAACGGCTTCCATCTGGCGACGGTTTGGCAGGTACGAAAGGCTATTTACTTGAGCTTGCTAATCTAAGGAATGCGGCGCTTAGGGAATATGAGAAAACGTCACCGACTGTGGAAAATCGAATAAGACTTGCGCATTTATACTTAGCGCATGGTGAGCGAGAAAAGTCACTGATAGCTTTCGCGGAAGCAAAAATACTCGCGGCCGAACCTGATGAAACATATGCTGCTGAAGAAGTTATGTTTAAGGTTGCAGCCACTTACCAAGGTGATGAAAATCTAGTTACCGAACATTTGCGTCAGCGACTTGCAGTACTTGAAATAGTTCATAGCGATCAATCCGCTGTAGATGCGCAAAAACAACTGGCACAGCTAGCACAGGGTTTTAGCAACAGTGAATTAGATACGGCCATGGACTATGTATCAGGGCAGGCTGCTAGCTCTTCGCTGTTGGTGAAAGCAGCGGTGAATGATGCTAAACCGCTTACCTTCAGTTTATTGGAGCGAGCAGCAGGTATTAGAAAAGTAGCGCTTACAAGCTTGCCGGACTTTCTTCCTGGTGGTCTGTTCTCGGGCACTGTTTCAACTTACTCTACAAAGGTGTGGTTTTTGAAGCCTAATGGGTTTTCACACGAACGCCTCAAGAATGGTGCTTTAGAAGTGACATTTGATGGCTCTAGCGCAACTGACCGTGCGCACCTTGTTGAAATGGCGCTTCTCAGGGCATCTGAATTGGCGCTCAAAAATATGAAACCATTTTTCTCGCTCAGAAGCCTCGATCATTTTGATAAATTTCGTACCTATAATGGTGTGCCAGCGAGAAGCCCGTTGGCGAAGAAGGTAAAGATGACCATCAATTTCCATGATCGGTTACCCAAGGGTAGCAAGGCGTTTAAATCAAAAGATGTTTACCGTGCATTAGCGCCTGTATATTTCCCAGTAAGAACCGCGGCGCGTTAGTTCCTGTCTACGCCTATGTACCCTGTATCGACCACCCATCTTGTAGAATCTAGAAGAAGGGCATATATGCAGGGCAATACGGTTGAGAATAAAACAGGAATTTCTGGTCTATGACACAGTTCAACAGTGAGCTGCCAACATGGCATGCGACCACTATCTGTAGCGTTAGAAAAAATGGCAAAGTTGTTATAGCGGGTGACGGGCAGGTTTCTGTCGGTGACACCGTGATGAAAGGCAACGCCAAAAAAGTACGCCACCTTGGTGGTGGTAAGGTTATAGCGGGTTTTGCAGGTGCGACCGCTGATGCTTTCACGCTTTTTGAGCGTTTAGAGGCAAAGCTGGAGCGGCACCCAGGGCAGCTTGCCCGCGCGTGCGTGGAGCTTGCAAAGGACTGGCGCACCGACAAATATCTCCGTCAGCTGCAAGCCATGATGATTGTTGTTGATAAAGACACAAGTCTTGTTGTCACTGGTAACGGTGATGTGCTTGAGCCGGAGCACGGCGTTGTGGCGATCGGTTCAGGCGGTAATTATGCGCTTGCGGCCGCCCGCGCGCTTTATGACCAAGAACTGTCAGCAGCAGAAGTGGCAACAAAGGCCATGAAGATTGCCGGCGATATCTGTGTTTATACCAATCATAATATTGTCCTTGAAACCATGGACGCCGCTGAGGGTGCTACGGGCACCAGCAGTGACGAGAGTTAGGAGTACCCATGACAAGTTTTTCCCCGCGTGAGATCGTCTCTGAACTGGACCGTTTCATCATTGGCCAGCAGGACGCAAAAAAAGCCGTGGCTGTTGCCCTTCGTAATCGTTGGCGCCGCCAGCAGCTTGACGGTGAGATGCGTGATGAAGTTCTGCCAAAGAACATCCTGATGGTTGGCCCAACAGGTGTTGGTAAAACTGAAATTTCTCGCCGCCTCGCAAAGCTTGCTGAAGCGCCCTTCATTAAGGTCGAAGCAACAAAATTCACTGAGGTAGGTTATGTCGGCCGCGATGTAGAGCAGATCATTCGCGACCTGATTGAAACTGCGATCCTGATGGTGAAGGAAAAGAAACGCAAGGAAGTTAAGGCGAAAGCTGAACTTGCTGCTGAAGACCGCGTTCTTGATGCGCTTGTTGGTGCTTCCGCTAGTGAAGCAACGCGCCAGAAGTTCCGCAAAATGCTGCGTGAAGGTGAGCTTGCCGACAAGGAAGTTGAGCTGGATGTTGCAGACACGGCGAGCCCATTCCCGCAGTTTGATGTGCCGGGCATGCCGGGCGCAAGTGTTGGAATGCTGAACCTTGGTGATATGTTTGGCAAGGCCATGGGCGGCAAAACAGTTAAGAAAAAGCTCAAGGTTGCTGAAGCATATGATGTGCTCATTTCTGAAGAAGCAGACAAACTCGTAGACGAAGAAGCAAGCAACCGCGAGGCGATCAACCTTGTTGAGCAACACGGTATTGTTTTCCTTGATGAGATCGACAAAATTTGCGCGCGTCAGGATATGCGCGGTGGTGACGTAAGCCGCGAAGGTGTGCAGCGTGACCTGTTGCCGCTTATTGAGGGCACAACTGTTTCCACCAAACACGGTGTGATTAAAACAGATCACATCCTGTTCATCGCGTCCGGTGCTTTCCATCTGGCAAAACCGTCCGACCTTTTGCCAGAGCTTCAAGGCCGCTTGCCGATCCGTGTAGAGCTGCGTGATTTAACAGAGGCAGATTTTAAGCGTATCCTCACGGAGCCTGATTACAGCCTTATCCGTCAATATGTGGCGCTTATGGGCACCGAGGGCGTAACCCTTGAATTCACGGAAGATGGCATCGACGAGATTGCGCGCATTTCAGCACACTTCAATGAAACTGTTGAAAATATAGGTGCTCGCCGTTTGCATACGGTTCTTGAAAAAGTGCTGGAAGAGATCTCTTTCTCAGCTAGTGACAAGTCTGGTTCTGAGGTGAAAGTAGACTCTGCTTTTGTTCTTGAAAACATGGGCGAACTTGCTGGCGAAAGCGACCTGTCGAAGTTTATTCTCTAGGCATCAGCGCTTTTGAAATGAGTTAAAAAGGGCTGCTTCGGCGGCCCTTATTTTTTTGTCACTATTCGAATTGAAACAACATTTTAAATGCGTACTATGGCCCGGTAAATCCAGCGGCATGAATACACAAAAGGGGTAGAAAATGGCCTACGATCCAAACAATATTTTCGCGAAAATCCTGCGCGGCGAAATCCCTTGTAACAAAGTGTATGAAGATGAGCATGCCCTAGCCTTTCATGACATCAACCCGCAAGCCCCAGTGCATGTGCTGGTCATTCCAAAGGGCGACTATGTCTCAATGGCTGATTTTACAGCTGATGCCCCGGCTGAATTAATTACTGGTTTCTTCCGTGCCGTGGGTAAGGTCGCGGATGAGCTTGGGCTTGTTGAGCCAGGTTACCGTACGCTGGCGAATGCAGGCATGAACGCGCACCAGGAAGTGCCGCACCTTCATATCCATATCTTTGGTGGTAAACCTCTTGGTCCAATGCTTGACCGGCAGTTTTCAGGAACCGAATAATCATGAACATGCAATCAGCCCAGCACATGGCGGACAGTGACCAAACAACACTGAAGGCCATTCAGCAAAGAACAGTTGAACTTGGTTTTGATATGGCATCAGAACTTGCAGTGGGTTCTTTGGTGCGGTCACTGATAGCCAGCAAGCCGGGCGGCACAATGCTTGAGCTTGGCACCGGCACGGGTCTTTCTACATTCTGGATGCTTGCGGGCTTAACCGACGATGCAAAGCTTGTTTCTGTAGACAATGATGCAGCGGTGCAGGCTGTTGCAAAGGAATATCTTGGCTCAGACAAAAGGCTTCAGCTTATCTGCGCAGATGGCGCTGATTTTATTAGGGCGGCACAATCGGGCAGTTATGATCTTATCTTCGCGGACGCTTGGCCGGGTAAGTATAGTGAGCTGGATGAAACGCTGGCGCTTTTGAAGTCAGGCGGCATTTATTTTGTGGATGATCTTTTGCCGCAAGAGAATTGGCCGGCCGGACATCAGGCGAATGTGGATGCTTTCATCATAGATATGCAGGCACGTGAAGGCTTTCATGTCACGGTACTTGATTGGGCCTCCGGGCTTCTTATGGCCGTGAAAGCCTGAGGTATCTATTATCTGAGGCATCTGGTCACAGCCTGTATCGTCGCCGCGATTTTCACCCTATAGTTTGCTGAAATGAAGCAAATGGGGTGAAATCGATGAACTCTTGGGTCAAAACAGCACTGGCACGTATTGAGGCAGACTATAACCGCTCAGCAGATACACACCTATTTAAACTGGATATCCCAAAACTTGAGGGTATAGACCTTTATCTGAAAGACGAAAGTACGCACCCTACAGGCAGCCTCAAGCACAGGCTCGCGCGGTCACTGTTTCTTTATGCCCTTTGTAACGGCAAGATAAAAGAGGGCACCACTATTGTTGAGGCATCGTCCGGCAGCACCGCCGTGTCCGAAGCCTATTTTGCGCGCATGATCGGCGTGCCTTTCATCGCAGTTATGCCAAAAAGCACGGCCAAAAGTAAGATCAAGCAAATAGAGCTTTATGGCGGCAAATGTGAATTTGTGAACTCAGCCCCTGAAATGCACCAAGCCTCGGTTGATCTGGCTAAGTCTATCGGTGGCTATTTTATGGACCAATTTACCTATGCAGAGCGTGCCACTGATTGGCGCGGCAACAACAACATTGCTGAAAGTATCTTCAAGCAAATGGAGCGGGAACCATACCCAGTGCCAAACGCCTTGATCATGAGCCCTGGAACAGGCGGCACCTCAGCCACACTTGGGCGCTACATTCTCTATAAGGGCTATGATACTGAGTTGGTGGTCGTGGACCCTGAGAATTCCGTTTTTTATGATAGTTATACACAAGGCGACCGTACAATAACGACAACTGCCTCAAGCCGTATTGAAGGTATCGGCAGGCCCAAGGTGGAGCATTCTTTTCAGCCGGATGTGATTAACCGTATGATTAAAGTGCCAGATGCCGCGAGTATCGCGACAATATTGTGGCTAGAGAAGCGTATCGGCCGCAAGGCGGGTGCATCAACCGGCACCAACCTTTGGGGTGCCCTGCTAATTGCACAGGAAATGATGGAGGCAGGCAAGACGGGCTCCATCGTTACATTAATGTGTGATGGTGGGGACCGCTATTTGGACACATATTATAAACCAGAATGGGTGGCCGAGCATATTGGCGATATTGTTCCGTTGACGAATCAACTTGATCGTTGGCTTTAGAGTAAACGAATGCAACTTAATCCGAACGTAAGCAAAACGTTATAGATTACCGTCATGTAGGGATAAACCAGCGAAGTGACTGTAATAGATATTTGACCTATAAAGTAGGAATCATTTTGCTTAGCTTCTATGACTGTAATCACGGCTTTTGATCTGTGGTTTATTTGTAACCAAACGCGCTGGTTGTTTTTTATTCCACTATGTACGCCTAGAGAAGAGATAGGGGTAGCGCATTTGGAAAAAGCCAAGTGAGATTATGGCCGTTTTCTCCGCTTTTTTGACTTTCGCCTATCTATTAGAAGTGTGATTGTTTTGGCTGAATAATAGATGCCTATTGCTAGCGGCCCCACAAGGGGCAGCAAGTCGATTAGGGGTGTGCTCATAGAATCCTCTCTATGTAATTTATTTATATCGATCCCCAATCGACTTCTTACATAAGATTTTTGGATTTAACTTTCAATAGTCTTCAACTCGAAGGGACTCTTCGTACCTCCTCCTTTTTGTCAAAAGGTAAAACCTATTAATCAGAGAGAAATTAGTGAAAATCCTAAGACAAAGTTTTGGCACGATATATGTAGGTTTTATGGAGAGTACTTATGCGTTTCTACATGTTGTTGGGCAGTGTGAGATTAGTGAGCTTTTGTGGGAGATCAGGTTGCCTTTAAAGGCCTGAACGTGATTCTTGCCATAGGGTAAACATGATAAATAGGGCTTTTCACCAAAAAGTGTCTTTCCATTACCTTTGTCGATGTCTCTGCTTTTCTCGTTTTACACCAAAAGCTTATGGTGTCTTTATCGTTGAGGCTCGCTGTAAATCTAGATAGGGCTTTCGCTGTTTGCTGCTGGTTATTTGCAATTTTAATTAAATTACGTCATCATCCCGCTCGGTGGGCAAAATTGTTATGTAATGGAGGAACCATAAAAATGCGTATTAACCGAATTGCAGGGTTGATCTTTTTTGTGGCTGCTGGGACGGGGGTCTCAAATGCGGAAGATACAAAATTCAATGGCAACTATGATGATAGCTGCTTAGCGCCAATTGCTGCTTACAAGGACGGCTTGCCTGCCCTTTCTGGTGCTGACAAGATGTCTGTTGAAGACAAAATGATCAAAACCACAGCGATGTTTCGTGATGTTATGTCTGCTTTCCGTAAGGTTCAGTCTTGTCATCAAAGCATCATTATCAATGACGGCGTAGAAGATAACTTTGCTGAACTATATTCCGGTACACGTGAAACTGGTCGTGTATTTGAGCTTGTTCAAGC
>JBFOLV010000262.1:0-7935 GCA_040830325.1 Kordiimonas sp.
TCAAGGTGCAGTGTTCGCTTTGCATATGTTGCAGCTGATGGGTCGTGTGTAACCATAACGATAGTTTTGCCGAATTCACGGTTGAGAAGCTGAAGCATCTCTAGGATTTCATCCGCTGTTTTACGGTCGAGGTCACCTGTTGGCTCATCACAAAGCATTAGTTTCGGGTCAGAAACGATTGCTCGCGCAATAGCCACGCGCTGCTGCTGGCCACCAGACATCTCACTGGTCATATGCTTTGCGCGGTCAGCAAGACCAACAAGTTCAAGGGCCGTGGCAACGCTTTGTTTACGCTGTTTGGCGCTCAAGTTTGTTAAGAGAAGAGGGAGTTCTACATTACGCTCAGCGTTAAGCATTGGCATTAGGTTGTAAAACTGGAAAATGAAGCCGATGTTGTTGGCTCGCCATTTTGCAAGCTCCCCTTCAGATAGGGTGTCTACACGTTTCCCATCAAACCAAACTTCGCCGCCTGTAGGCTGGTCAACACCGCCAAGCATATTCAGCAGTGTGGTCTTACCTGACCCAGACGGCCCCATAATTGCCAGGAAATCACCCTCATTGATGGACATATCAAGTCCCTCAAAAATTGAGATCTTTTCCTTGCCCTTTACAAAGCCTTTGGAAACTTTGCGTAGGTCGTAAAGGATATCACTTGCCATCTTTATAGTCCCCTTATGTATCTCTCACTGCTGTTTTCTGTCGTAACTCAAGCCCTTAGGAAGGCCACTTTTACGCCCATGTCCGGTAGGATGCGGGCATCTTTTTCTTCAATACGTATGCGTACTCGTACGGTTGCTTTAGCGCGGTCCGCTGTTGGGATAACGGCTATTACCGAAGCTGGAATTCTCCAGTTTGGATAGGCATCCAAATTTGCTTCCACTTTTTGGCCTTCAAAGACGCGGCCAATGAAAGCTTCGTTAACGTCTACTTCGATTTCGAGTGAATCCATGTCCACGATGGTACAGATACCAGTTCGTGTGAACCCGCCACCTGCTGAAGAAGGGGCTACAATTTCACCCGGCTGAGCATTTTTTACCGTCACGACACCACCAAATGGTGCTTTGATTGTATGGTCATCAAGGCGTTCGCGCTGTCGCTGCGCCTCCAGCTCACTCACCCGAATGTCAGCTCTTGCGCTTATCAGGTCCGCTTCGAAGCTTTCAACGTCAGCTTGGGCTCTTGTTAAGTCGGCCTCCGACGAGAAGTTCGCCTTATTGAGTTCCTTGGTACGCTCCAGGACACGCTTTGCTTCTGCCAAGCTAGAATTTATGCGTCCAAGGCGCGCTTTTGCTACCGCGACCTGTGCGTCAGCGAAATCCAAGTTAACTGTAGCAACTGCACTGTCCAGTGTTGCAAGAACTTGTCCTGTTGTTACGGACATGCCTTCTTCCACGTTTACTTCGGTAATTAGGCCCATAATTTGCGCCGATACTGTCGCCATACGACGCGCTGTAATATAACCCGACGCGTTTAGTATTTTCTCTGATGGGTCCACGCTAGGCGCAGCTGCGGGTGCGCTGGGCTCTGTAGCAGTTACGGCAGGCTTGGGAGTAGAAGGCGTGACCTTGTTTACTTTGGCAATGGGTGTTGATGTTTCCACTGATGGTGCTTCAGTGCCCAGAAACGCCCATGCGCCAGCACCGCCAGCTGCAGCCGCAGCAATCATGAGGGCACCAACGGTGATTGCAGAAACACCGGAAGATGGAGTTTCTTCTGTGCGATCAATTTTTAGTTGGCTAAGAAGTTCGCTTTTATCTTCCATGCTGGTGTCCCCTTTAGAATTTACCCAAGCAGTCTAACCGGAAGTCCATCTGCATCCAGCAAGACACGAACGATTGTAATTTCTAGATAGCTATCAATACGTAAGTTACAATGCTTTGGTTCGTGTTTATTTTTATACTCAAAGAACTTTGAAAAACAAAGTAAATAATTTCTTTTAAAAATAATGAGTTAGTTGGTATTTGCATTTCTTGCTGTTTTGATGGTGGAGAAAATATCTCTCAACCATTTCGCACTGTGTGCGCTAAGTAAGTGTATGTGAACCCGGCAATATAGACAGTTTCTTGCCTGTTGTTACCTCATAGGTGGGGCTAATGACAGTTGATACAAAGTTCCATTGGGCGGAGAGTTCTGTTTCTGTAATAGAAACTTCAAGCCAGCCTCTGTTTTTACTGTTCACAAAGTGAAGCTCTTTACTCACTTTTAGAAGCTCTTCTGAAAGTCTTTCAGGCTTCGTTGGGATATATGATTCAAGACCAGGGGAGCTAACAGAAGGTGTACCAAGTTCAACCGCTACGGCTTCCCCCGCTTCGTTTGTTAGATTAAACGCCCACGCATTGTGGGTGTCACCTGCCAAAAACACAGCATTGTTGGCTTTCTCTTTTATAGATTTAAAGGTGCGTTCCCTACAGGCAGGGTAACCATCCCAGGCGTCAAGGTTAAGGGGGAGCCCCATTTGACCAAGCATTCTGAAGTACGCCATGGTTTGCGGCGTAACATATTGTGATTTATCGTAATCTAACTCACTGTCATCTATTTGCGGAATACCGAGCTTACCGGACAGCAGTTGTTGCCCAAGGATTTGCCATGGTTTGCCTGACTGTGCAGATGCTTCTAGTTGATCTGCTAACCATTCTTCTTGCTCGGCTCCCATGATGCTCCGCTTTTGTTCACCGAGAATAGCGGACTTGAACTTATCGGTGTCAGGCAAGAAAGTGTAACCTGCGGGCAAATTTTTGGGGTCTAGGCTTTTGATTTGCTGCCAATCTGTCATTGGTGTAGCAGAGCCTTCTCCCAGCTTGAAGGGCACGGTAATATGTTTGATGTTTTCAGCCTTTACACCGTTGAAGGCGTCCTTGGTCAACATTGCTTTGGGTGCATTAGTATCGGTCATATTGAATGGAATGGTGCGCATTGGGAGGTCTTTTGCGTAATCAAGCACACGGTCCCGCCCAACATGGCGCGTATCCATCATAATCAATGAGCCAAGTTGCCCTAGTTCAAAACTCCGGTATATCTTACCTTCAATAACATCTTTTGTTTCACGGATAGGGAGCCACTCACGGTAGGCCTGCATGGCTGCCTGCCGGCGTTTTTCATAATCGCCTTGTTCGTTGCTATGGTTTTCAGCGCCGTGTTTCCAGGAATCATTGGCAACCTCATGGTCGTCCCATACACATATGAAGGGATGGGCCGCATGAGCAGCCTGTAGGTCAGGATCACCGCGATACTGTGCATAGCGGGTGCGATATTCTTCGAGAGACACTACTTCAGTTTTAGGATTTGCGGCACGGCCTTGTTCAACGACATCGCTATTTTCATACTTTCCAACCGCATATTCATAGATGTAGTCACCTAAGTGCAGGATAGCTTGAAACGAACGACTTGCGAGTTCTTTGTATACGTTGAAAAAACCGTGCGAATAGTTTGCGCAGGAAACCACAGCCAGAGATAGCGAGTCTATTTGTTCAGGGAGGGTTTTTGTTCTCCCTATCGAGCTGATAATATCCCCTACAATAAAACGATAATAGTAGGTTGAGCCTGCAGACAGCCCTTCTACATCAACTTTTACAGTGTGGTCCCGAGTTGGATTTGAAGAAAACGATCCTGACTTGGAGACTTCAGTGAAGGACTCGTCGGCTGATAATTGCCACTCACCCTTAAGTGGTTTGGTTATGTCACCTTGATTGATGACCCTAGTCCAGAGGATCACTTTATTTTGAAGAGGGTCACCGCTTGCTACGCCATGAGTGAACAGAGGCCCGCTTTTGTCGGAAGTCGAAGCGCTAATTCTGCCTGAAATAGCAGTTAGCCCAACGGCCGTTGTGACGGAACGAATGACTTGTCTACGGTCAGGTTTAGGTGATGAGTTCCAAAACATTGCGGTACTTTCTGTCATGGTTGTGTCAACGGCCATTAATGCATCAGCCCTTTGTTCTTCATAAAGGATCAATATGGTGTGTTTCACTCGTTAGGCAAATTTCTTGTCTAATTTCATGTGCATATGAAATTGTTTTTCTTGCTGCGGCGTTTTTTTTACGTTTTGATAACTAAGCTCATGCGAAAACTAAGGGTAAATATTTTTTTAATGGATTGAGGTTTGGTATCTGAATTTGGGTACTAAGCGTTGCGTCAAAGCGAAGTAACTTGGAATGAGTAAAGTACCAGATAGATTCCTTGGTTATGCCTTTTGCGTGGGCGATGTTCTACTTGAGCTGGATCAAGATTATATTATTCAGAATGCTGATGGTGCAGTAAAGCAAGCTCTTGGTATGAGTTTGACGAAGGATGGCGGCACTAACTTTCTCGATTTATTGACGGAAAAAGGTCAGGGCCTCATAAAGAGCTCAACTGGAATGTTGAATGGTGCCAACCGTTTAGGGCCGTTCACTGTGTCTATTGGTCCTAAAGGCGGGGCGAAAGAACTCTTTGCTGTGTTTATGGCGAAGTTGCCGACAGCAGAGGATCGTTTCTATTTCGTTTTGTCTAAACCGTACCGGGTTGGCATGAAGGGGGCAGGCAAGCAGGACACGTTTGATCCCAAGCAAACCGAAGAAAACAAGCAGGAGTTCTTTTCTCGCCTTGAAGGGTTGTTTGAAGACAATCCCGAAGCTGAGCAGAATATGCAAGTTACGGTCATTGAGGCTGGTGACAATCAAGAACTTGATGCCGAAAAGCAGCGTGATCTCGAGCAGTATCTAAAATCTTACTCTGTGGGCGGTAACCATGCTGCCATGCTTGGGGATGATAAATTTGCCTTTGTTCATGAGAAGAGCAAAGAAGATGGCCCCGCTGTTGATTACGCTCAAGAAATTAGGAACGCTACGGGAGTGGCAATTGATGCGGCGACTATTGATGCTTCAGAAGCCAAGCTAAGTCAAAAAGACAGTATGAGGGCGATGGTGTTTAGCCTTCAACAGTTTGCTGAAGAAAGTGAAGGCTTTGATGTTAAGCAAATTGAAGCCAACTGCAGTACGCTTATTGGTGAAACTACGGAGAGGGTAGCTGCATTTCGCAACGTGTTAGCGGAGGGAGCTTTTTCTCTGGTTTACCAGCCGATTGTAGACTTGAAAACAGGTGCGACCCACCATTTTGAAGCACTGACACGGTTTGATTTGCCAGACATGATCAAAAGTCAGTGGGAAATGATCCGTTTTGCTGAAGATGTTGGTTTGATCAGTGATTTTGACAGGGCGGTATTGAACCGCACTATCCAGAAACTTCGTGAACTGTTGCGAAAAGGGCCAGCACCGGGCATTGCCGTAAATGTTTCAGGGCGTTCTCTATCGGACCAGGAATTCATTTTAGATCTGATTTCAATTCTGAAAGGTAACAAGGATCTGAAAAAATATCTTTCTATCGAGATCACTGAGTCCGCAAAAATACATGACCTTGATATGCTCGGAGAAGCACTCGCTGAGATTAGAACGGAAGGATTCCGTGTATATCTAGATGACTTTGGTGCGGGGGCTGCAGGTTTCCAATATCTGAAAAAGCTGAAAGTAGATGCGCTCAAAATTGATGGCGATTACGTGCGTAATGCGACAGAAAGCCGTGAAGATAGAGCATTTTTGCGTTCAATGGTTACTCTCTGTAAAGACCTTGGGATTGTTACTGTTGGTGAATGGGTGGAAACCAAGGAGCATGCAGAGCTTTTGACCGCAATTGGTGTAGATTACGGTCAAGGCTACTATTTTGGTAAGCCTAATGTAGGTTTGGTTTCAGCAAAAGCGGAAGCTTCCTGAAGTTTTATGTAGTCACCATTTTTCTTGCGTTCTTGGCAAATTCCTCAGCATTTTCTTCGCGCTTTAATATGTCAGACATATCTTCAGGTACTTTAATGCCTTTAAGAGCAGCGGGGCGCTCGTAGATAGCATTGATCCATCGTTTCAGGTTGTTTAGGCCTTCAGTGTCTACACCGGACCAATTGTGTGTGCGTACCCAGCACCAATTGGCAATGTCTGCAATGGAATAGTTGTCTGCTAAGTATTCATGATTGGCAAGGTGGCCATCCATTACCTCAAAGAGGCGCCTAACTTCATTGTGGTAACGCTTGATTGCGGTTGGGATTTTTTCTTCCATATAGCGATGGAAGACATTCGCTTGCCCCATCATCGGACCAACCCCGCCCATCTGGAACATTAACCATTGAAGCACATTCATGCGTGATTTTGTGTCTGTTGGTAGTAGCTTCCCAGCTTTTTCAGCTAGGTAGATCATGATGGCACCAGACTCGAATACCGTGAGGTCATTTGCTTCACGGTCGATAATTACGGGGATGCGGCCATTTGGGTTCATCCTTAGGAAGTCGGGTTTCTTTTGCTCGCCGTTCATTAACTTAATGGTATGGGCGGTATAAGGCAGCTCGAGTTCTTCCAGTGTTACGGAAACCTTCCAGCCATTTGGTGTGGGTGCTGTGTAGAGGTCTATCATTACAGTCCTTCCGACGGATCAATAGTGATCTGATTAATATTGGCGAATATTGTGGCTGCCTTAATATGCAGGTTTGTGAAGCTTTCTTTAGAGCCTACACGTCTCATGAAGGCTGCAAGATTTGGCCAGCGTGTGGGTGAAGGAATATAGCCTGCAAATGCTAGATTACCGTAATGTACCGCAACAGAAATATCTGCTATCCCGAAGCTATCACCGGCAAACCATTCTCTGCCTTCTAATTCATTTTCAAGGTAGTCATGTATTACAGGTAACTTATGGCGGATCGCATCAAGAGCTGCCTCCATGTCTGGCTCTTGCCCCGCTAACTGGGGGAACACCACCGGGCGAAATACCTTGAGACCAATTGCACCAGCGAGTTCGGTGTCTGCATATTCTTCTATCCAGAGCGCCCGGCCGTATTCGGCTAAGTCTTTTGGAAACAATGAGTTAGAGGGGTGCTTTTTTTCGATATATTGAACGATGGCGCTTGAGTCAGGCAAGATAAAGTCAGGACTGACATCGCTATCTTTAAGCAGAGGAACCCTTCTCATGGGATTTACCTTAGTAAAGGTCTCATTGGCCTGAAATGGGTTAAGGACTTCGGTGTCATACTGAATGCTTTTTTCATCTAAAAGCGTACAAACCTTTCTATAGAAAGGTGAGCCAATCAAGCCACATACTGTCAGGGCCATAGTAGGATTTCTCCAGATAAAACGGGGCGCAATTCACGCTCCAGGTTTTGTGACAAACAATCTTAAGAACTGAATTGGGGCGTTACCGGGAAAAATCCAATGTACATCACAACATTGTGTGGAAACAGCCTATGCAGAAACCACTGCGATTGTCGATTTTATGATGAATTCAGTGATCTCTTCAAGGGAGTGTTTTGGCGTTTGATCAGCCATGCACCAACGTTTTAGGGTTAATATGGTGAGGTCAAAGCCAATGCTTTGGCGTAAACGGCGTTCTTCTGGGTCAAGGTGGGATAGGGCGTCATCATAGAACTCATAGGCCTTGCCGAGACCTGTAATCTCAAAGTCTTTAATGACCTTTCTTAGGTCCCAGTCGGGCCTGGTGATTGCTTGACTTAGAAAGATAAGGTAGTTCTTTCCGGCGGCATCATTGCGGATCAATTCAATGAGTGGGATAACCATCACTTCAATGATTTGCCTGAGTGTCGGAGTACCTTCAATGGCTTCTATGAGTTCAAGGCGATGAATGTCTATCTGGCTAGTGCGTTCATTGATAGTTGCACCGATCAAACCATTCTTTGAGCCAAAATGATATTGAAGAGCGGATTGATTTCTCTGTCCTGCTTCTTGTAGTATCTCCCGAGTGGAGACGTCTGCTAAGCCTTTTTCAGCGATTAGGCGTTCTGCGGCCTCTATGAGTAGCATACGGGTTGATTCTGATTTTTTGGTTTTTCCGTCCGTAGCAATTCCCATTACATTTATCCCTCAATGTATCGCCTAGCCTGCTTCTATCTTTAATGACTTGCATTAA
>JBFOLV010000263.1:0-2941 GCA_040830325.1 Kordiimonas sp.
CTAGGGGACGGGATGTTCTCTTTGTTGAGCTGTTCTGCAATAGCAAGTGGGGAGAGGCCGGAGGCGAAGTCTTCATATATGCGGGTGACAATGGCAGCCTGCTGTTTGTTGATGGTGCGACCGCCGCGAACAGGTTCTCCATTTGGATCAACGGTTTTAACCACGTCATAGCCGTAGGAGTTACCGCCGCCTGACTTGCCCTGTTCTACACGGCCCCTAAGGCCTCGACGGTTTTATCAGCGAGATCCTTGAGGAAGAGGGCGTTCATGGTGCCCTTGAGGCCCACATGCAGGTTGGAAAGTTCACCTTCTGACAGGGTGACAATCTTGATGCCTGCAAACTCCATGCGTTTATGAAAGCCTGCTATATCTTCCTGATCTCTGGATAACCGGTCCATGGCTTCTGCAAGTATAATGTCAAACTTGTTATCACGGGCATCTGCTAACAGGCTTTGCATGCCGGGTCGGAGAAGGCTGGCACCGGATATGGCATAGTCTGCGTAGGTTTCTGTAACTGTCCAACCGTCACACTCTGCCCGTTCCCGGCATAGGCGTATCTGGTCTTCGATAGAGGCTTCCCTCTGGTGGTCAGAGCTGTAGCGGGCGTATATGGCAACACGGGTCATGGCTTGTCCTTTTGCTGTGTGCAGGGTGGCTCATTGTCATTGGCTGCGGAACGCTGCAGGAACTCACGCGCGGCCTGTTTGCCAAGCAAGGCAGCAAGGCTCAGGATGCGATCATCAACAGCTTTTATGGCAATTGTATGGTCAAAACTGTCAGGGGTGGAACAGTCATCACCTGTGTCTGGATCTAACAGTACAGGTTGTGATTCAGGCGTTTTACTAACCATATTAAGCTCCTTAATTAAGGAGCGGGCGCTGGGAAATAGTATGTGTAATATTGAAGTTTGTCTACCTTCTGTTTTTTTAACGTTGACTAGGTAAATTGTAAGTTAATCAATTACCTTATTGCGCTTTTCAGAATAATACTCCTCTCAAAAGTAGATATAAATAGCATAACATAATGGTATTATTATTGCAAATAAAACCAATTTACAGTATTCCCTCTATTTTATAACTTCTTGAGAGTGTGTTATGTCTTTTTCATCTGATTTTAGGTCTTTTGGGGCTTTATTCCTGGCTGCAATGATTATTGGGCTGGTTCCGATTTTTGTGCGACTAACAGAGCTTGACCCAAGTGCTGCTGCCTTCTGGCGCATGTTTTTGTCCATCCCTCTTATTGCTATTGTATTCCTGTCGCGTCCAAACAATACTCAGAAAAACAGCACAGGGTTTTCTGCTATTTCAATAGCCATGGTTGGGGTTTACTTTGGCCTTGATCTAATTTTTCTACATATGTCGCTTGCATATACAAGTGTGGCAACGGCGTCTTTGTTAAATAATCTGGCGCCAGTATTTGTTGGTATTATTGCGGTGTTTACAGGTGCGCGTTTAAGTGGAAGATACTGGCTAGGTCTTTTAATTGCGCTTTTGGGTGTTCTGATTTTAATGGGGCCTAAACTGCAAACCAGTGAGGGTATGCCTGTAGGAGAAGTTGCCGGTCTTGTATCAGCTTTTTTCTTTGCCCTATATATTCGGGAGCTGGAAAAAGCGCGTAAATTTGCTGGAACATGGCAGATATTACTGTGGTCCGGTATTGCAGCCAGTTTAACGCTTGCACCTATAGCATTTCTATTTGAAGTATCCGTTGTACCAGTCACACTTGCTAATTGGATGGCTATATTAGGGCTTGCTGCTGTATGCCAGCTTTTTGGGCAAGCGTGTCTTGTTTATGCGGCGGCTCATTTGCCGGGTGTTCTGGTGTCTAATGGTATGCTTAGCCAAACTGTGTTTGCAGCAGTGTTCGCATTTTTGTTTTTTGATGAAACACTTGACGCGATACAGGCTGTTGGTGCACTGGTTGCGCTTTGTGGTATCTCGATTGTGTTGTCGCGGCGCTCCCGCTCCGTACAGGGAACGGAAGCACGGTAATCAATTGTTATTACAGAGAGTTTGATATACAGGCGTTCAGTCCCGCAGCTAAAATTTCCTGTTCTTCAAGTGTGGCCATGAAGCCTACATTGTTCTGGCTGGAAAACTGCTGCTCACTTTCACGCCAAGCAGGCATGATCCATGGCTTCCCTGCAGCGTCAGCCGCACGGATAATACGCAGAAGGTCAGTGCGGTCTTCATTTGTGAATTGATAATGCCCGCGTCCACGAGACAGTGACAAGTCGGATGGGCCGACAAAAACGCCATCTACGGCTTCAAGAGCAAGGATACTTTCAATCTCATCCAACGCACCACTGGTTTCAATCATGGGATAACATTTGGTTTGAACGTTTTGCTCAGGGAAGTAATCAGGTGAGGCCGCTCCATATAGAACAGTGCGTCCGCCAGCATAGCTGCGTTTTCCAGTGGGAGGAAACTTGGCATAACTGCACACCTCACGGGCATGCTCCAAGTTTTCAATATGTGGAATGATAACAGAGTCCGCGCCCATATCCAGCATTTGCTGAATAGGGCTCATTTCAGGTGCCAGAACTTTGGCATGAACTTCAAAGCCCATTGATTTTGCGAGCAAGATATACGTGTCAGTATCTCTCAGATTAAATATACCATGCTCGATATCCAGAATGATTTTGCGAACACCTTTCGCATGTAACATTTCCAGTAACCAGACATTTGGTGTTGAGAGCCAGGCGGCATGGGGAAAAGTAGGTGACATAACAATATCCTTGGTATTATAAGTTTAAATAATACAATTATTATGTAGGGCTCTTGTGTGTCAAGGTTTGGTTCTTTAGGTTTGCAAAGTACCCTGTTATTGTCCATAGTTTGCTGGTCATAGCCAGTTGTGTGGCCGAAAACAGAGTAAAGGTATTGAATTGTGGGACGACAGGTAAATCAGTTTCAGCAGGATCTTGCCCAGCAGATAGTTGA
>JBFOLV010000264.1:0-2654 GCA_040830325.1 Kordiimonas sp.
CAGTTTAGTTTTGCGTGCTAAAAATTAAGGATGAAAAAACAAATCGCAATGTTCATTTTGGCAGCTTGTTATACAGCGCCGGGCATATATGCGCAGGATACGCCACCCCATTTGACATTGCTCACTGAAGAAAATCATCCCTACAGCCTCTCCAACGTATCCACAGGAAGAATAGAGGGGATTACTGTCGATATTGTTTCTGATTTAATGGAAAATACCAATATCGAATTCACATTATCGATACTTCCTTGGCAACGTACTTTTCGCAGAGCGCAAACAGATAAAAACACTTGCGCCTTTCCAACCAATAGAACCGCAGAACGCGAAAAATTGTTTCAGTGGGTTGGTCCACTGCACAAGGGAGGCTGGGCCATATACAAACGTCCAGGAAGCGAAATTGATATTCAAAGTGCGGAAGACATACTCGCCTACACCGTCACGGGTAAAATGGGTAGTCCTTCCGTTGACTCAGTAGAAAATGCAACGGGCGTAACAGTTGTAAGAGCAGGTAACGACGAAACCGCCGCCCGCCTACTGTTCCATGGCCGTGCGGATCTTTGGGTATCTGGTGTTATGGATGGTCCCTATGCTGCTGAAAAAGCAGGCCTCCCGGCACCTGAGCTTGCCCTGCTTTGGCGCCCCGCAGAATTAAGCCTAGCTTGTAGCAAAAATACAGATCCTTCTTTGATAAAACTACTCAACCAAGCAAACACATTACGCTTAGAACAGATGAAAGAAATAATGGTTGATAGCACCCTATCACCAAAACAGACACTTGATAAACCTCCCGGCGATCAGCAGTAAAACTCGACAACCCATAAGGTTTCAGCATCGGCGAACGTTTGTCTGTTTATTAACATATGCACCTTAAACTGAGCCAAACAAAATGGGGGCGGGATACTGGTCAAACAAGTCAGGTATCAATAGTATTGATGAAACGTCTAATAGCATTACTGAGCTTGGCATTTTTCTTCTCTTCGTTATCTTCCGCAGAAGATGACGGGTTAGTCCTCATGTATAATGATATCGAGCCTTATCTGTTTTCGGAAAACGGGAAGCTATCAGGGTTTCTCGCCCCCTATATGACCGATGTCGTTTTAAAAGCAAACATCACGCCCATATGGCGTAATATCCCCTGGGACAAACAACTTGATATTTTAAAACGCAATCAGCCTAACGTTTGCTCTGTTGCACTTTTTAAAACGCCAGAACGAGAAACATACACAAAATATACTGCCCCCATAGGAGCTGATATCGGCTTTGTACTTGTGGGTAACAAATCCAATCCGGCATTAAAAAAACATCAATCTTTTAATGAAGTACTGAACGACAAGAATCTGAAACCCATCCTTCAACTCCACACTGTATTTAACCCATATGTAGATGCCCTACTCGCAGAGAAAAAATTTCCACGACTACCCGGCTCTATTCCACGCATGATGCGCATGTTAGTCAACAACCCTCAAAGTTACATCATCGTCACTCCTACAATTGGAGACGCTCTTATCAAGAAGAATGGCTTCTCAGAAGAATTGACTGCCTTCAGCCACTATAGGGACATCAAAGAAGTGTCGTCTTATTACGTGGCCTGTAGTTTGAATACTGACGAGGTTTTATTTGCACGCTTCAATCAAAGCATTATCCAGCAAGGAATGGTCAAAGCACATTAATTACTGCACCAACGCGACTTGTTACGTCGTTCTCATTAAGATGCCCAAACCCAAATAAGGAGTATTATTTTCATTCGAAGGTACTGCGTTGACCGTTTATTAAAGCATTAACGTCAAGATAAGCTTTGTACTCCGAAATTGGGGGCGTACAGATATAGAGGGACGTTCATTGCTGAGTAAGATGAAAGCGGCTTTTTGTCTTGTCGCTACCTTTCTATTTTCAAACAAAGCAATCCAAGCCGATCATGGTGATTTCATCTTCATGTATAGTGACCATGAGCCCTATATCATTGTCACTGATAACGGCCTATCAGGCTTTCTTGCCAAATATGTTAATCAAGTTACGTCAGATGCCAACATAACCGCTCACTGGAGCAATATTCCCTGGAAAAAGCAGCTTTCCACCCTCAGAAGAAACACACCTAATATATGCGCAGTTACACTTTACAAAACAGCAGAAAGGGAGACATATCTGCGGTTTACGGCACCGGTTGGGAAAAACGGGGGCTTCGTCCTCGTTAGCATACAAAATAATACACGCCTTTTAGGACATGACTTTTTTAAAACTGTCGCCGTGGATCAAAATCTAGTACCAATCCTTCAAGCAAAAACAATCTACAAC
Organism: Kordiimonas sp.; assembly: GCA_040830325.1. Classification (GTDB taxonomy): domain Bacteria; phylum Pseudomonadota; class Alphaproteobacteria; order Sphingomonadales; family Kordiimonadaceae; genus Kordiimonas. The sequence goes on from JBFOLV010000264.1 coordinate 2,293, forward strand.
AGATACATAGATGGCCTTGTTGCAGATAAAGGCTTCCCCGAAGTAAACAGTTCCTTCGCACGCATTGCACGCTCTCGCATCAACAGTATGAGGGATTATTTTATCATCGCTGATGTCCGGGCCAGGGCCTTCATTAAGAAAGAAGACATCAGAGATAAACTAGCCATCTATGATCATTACCCAGACCTGCGCAGTGACACCAATTATTATATTGCCTGCAGCATGGCGACCGATGACCTATTGTTCAACCGCATGAACGAAGCCATTAAACATCGTGGATTGGTAGTACCTGACTAGTTAGCTCAACCTATCTCGCAGACTAGATATATACCGCCGCCCAACTCGTAGTGTTTCACCACAAG
>JBFOLV010000265.1:0-5058 GCA_040830325.1 Kordiimonas sp.
AATACAACACACGCGCCTGAAGTTTGGGACACACTTGCTGAACTGGGTGTTATGGCAATGCCATTACCTGAAAGTGCCGGCGGATTTAACGGTAATCATGTGGACATCATGGCAGTCTGTACAGAGCTTGGCAGACGTCTTGTCACCGAACCCTATGTCAGCAGTGTGGTACTCGCAGCTCATATATTTGAGACAATTGGCGGCGAATTAGCTGACGAACATTTGCCAAAAGTTGCAACTGGTGAACAACGATACGCTGTTGGCCTCTATGAACCAGGAGACCGCCACAACCCGCTTGCAAATGGTACGAAAGCAACAAAAGATGGTGAAACATGGAAGTTAAATGGTCATAAAGCTGTTGTATTGGGCGCTGACAGTGCAAATCAACTTATTATTGCTGCTGAAGCTGACGGCCTTGGATTATTTTTACTGCCAGCGAATGCGGATGGCGTTACCATCAGAAAATATGCCCTTCTTGATGGACGCGGGGGTGCAGATATCATTTTGGATAATGCTTCAGCCGCACAAATTAGCTCCCCAGAAACAACCTCAGACATAATCGAAGAATGTGTGGACCGGGGTGCAGCAGCCTTAATGGCAGATACTCTTGGCGCGCTTGAAGAGATCATCGACATGACCAAAGAATATCTCCGTACTCGCACCCAATTTGGTCGCCCGATCGGTTCGTTTCAGGTATTAAGCCACCGGATGGTGGACCTTCTCGTTGAATACGAACAAGCGAAGTCGCTAACCATGGAAGCCGCGGTGGAGGCCCGAAACCCTGATAAACAAATCAGGCAAAAAGCGATTTCTGCTGCGAAGGCAAAAATAGGTAATCTATCCCGCAAGTTTGGGCAGGAAAGCATCCAGATGCATGGTGGCATCGGGGTAACTGATGAATATGCCCTCGGTGCTTACGTAAAACGGCTTCTCGTCAATGAAATGATGTTTGGAGACGCCGACTATCATCTTCAAAGGTATGCCAACAACTAGAATTTAAGGGTCCACCAATATGGCACGAAAGTCATTCACATTCGTGCCGGTGGGCCCTGTAACAATCAGATCATCTAGTGCTGCAAAATAGCTATAACTGTCATGTCGCTCAAGGTAGTCCCTCGCTGATAACCCTATGTGTTGCGCTCGTGTTAGAGTGTCTGGTGCGATAAAGGCACCAGCGGCATCACCAACGCCGTCAATACCATCTGTGTCACAAGCAACAGCATAGACGCCGTGCTCGCCACCCAGCGCTTCAGCAAGCGCCAATAGATATTCTTGATTAGGGCCACCTTTTCCAGCCCCATCATGAGCAACTGTTAGCTCGCCGCCTGACAATAAGACGGTGCGCTTTCCAGCACCTTTTGCGGCGAAGACAAGCTCTGCATGTTGTCTTGCGATGGTCGCAGCATCACCCGTAACACCTGTCCCCAAAACTTCCACAGCCCAACCAGAATCTCTCAACGCTTTTGTAGAACCCTCAAGCATCCTCCCAGATGAAGCAACAACATGTATGCCCATGTTATGGATTTCATCGTTATAGGCCCTAAGGGCTTGGCAGTTAAGGGCTTTCTCTATCGAATAAATTGATTGCCATCCATATGTCTCCAGAACGTTTAGAGCATCCTGTGGTCTCGTGTCATTGCGCGCAGTTGGCCCTGAAGCAATCACGTTGACATCATCACCAACCACATCGGAAATTGCATATGTTACAAATGTTTTTCCCGACAGGGCATGCGCTAAACCTCCTCCTTTGATGGCTGATAAATGCTTGCGTACACAGTTTATCTCATTAATCGAAGCACCAGAATTCAACAAAAACCTAGTGGCTTTCATTTTATCTTCAAACGAAACACCCTCAACGGGCGCGCACATGACCGCAGATCCACCGCCTGAAAGTAAAACAACAGCTAAGTCTGTGGGGTTCATTGAAGCAGCTTTCGCCAGAACCGTCTTAGCCGCGATCAAACTATTCTGATCAGGCACCGGATGAGCTGCCTCAAGAACATCTATGGGCCCAACATTCACGCCTGCGCCATGGCCGTAGCGCGTAACAACTGTACCGTAGCATTGATCTGGGTAGGTCGTATAAACAACGGCGGCCATCTGCGCAGCTGCCTTACCTGCTCCAAGTACACACACACGTCCCTTTGGAGAAAGGCATTTCAAATAGGAAGGTAAACTGTTTTTAGGCAAACAAGCTTTTACACCGGCTTGAAAACTAGAAAGCAACAGGTCTTTATAATAGACTTCCATACATTAACGTTATCAAATACTTAGCCTAATATCTAGTGGTACTCATGATCTAAAGTCACGTAATTTTCCTGCTGGACTTTTACTTCAACCTGTCGTCATTTTAGCGAACTAAGCAACTAAAAGGATCATATCGTGGCAAACCTACCTGATTTTCTTGAAAGAATTCGGCAGACGATTTCAGGAGCAGAAAAAACCTCGACGTGGTCTGAAACTGCCACCAATGTCTATTCTTCAACAGTAGAAGGCTTGAAGGGATATGGCGGAGATGCACTGGACAAAACCGCGCACAACTTCAATGAGGCCCTTCCCTATATTGAACGGGCAGGCTTTTCAGTAACGGAAATTGAGGTTGGCATAGGCATCTCGCCAAAGGTGGTGCCTCATCTACGCATGGTGAAAGCAATATCGGTTCGCGAACGCGAAGCTTTGCTGGATGAAGTAATTGAAAAGAAACTAATCCACACAATATTGACGTCACTGTTTAGCGCCACAGCGGCTCGCAAGCGCCTAAAATTTAACCGCTATCATTTCACAGAAATTGAAATGGAATTGAGCGTATTACCTTCGGTAACATTAAAGTTCAAACCCAACCACAGAAGGTTAGAGCCTGACAATGTTGATGCTCTTCTTGATGAGGCCAAAAACCTAGGCTTAACTGATAAGGAAACAAAGTCACCAAAAGACTGGTAACTGCTATAAGGCCTGAATAGTGTCACCGACAGTCAAGGTTCCACCCTTTATTACGTCCACATAAACCCCGCAATCTATATGGCCATAGTTTTTACGAATTTGTAGTGGAATATTCATGTCCCGCTCAGCGGTTTCCAAATTCACATTTGTAGCAGCACAGCGATCAATCCGTTTAGTTACAGCAAAAGTAACTTCGCCAATTTCAATTGATTGGCCTACTAGATCAAACTCTTTCCATGCACCCAGCCCCTCAACAATGAGATTGCCACGAAAACGGTTTGGATCAATGGATAAGCCTGTTTTGCTCTCAAGGTCGCGGACGCTGTCCAAGTTTATCATAGACAAATTTTGCTTTGAAACATCAGCAAACATATGCCCCTCAGCTGTCACAACTCGCGGCCTGCCTTTCAACTTGGCACCCATGAAATTCTCGAAAAAGACAGCTACTTCCTCTCGCCCTTCCCTACTGAGCAAGGAAGCATTCAATAGCTGCACACCAGCTTTTCGAATAATGAGCCTGTGTCCATCCTCAATAAACTCCGTGTCCAATAGTGCGAGTTGTTCGTCACGCATCAACATTAGGAAGTGGATCTTCCGCAAAAACTGCGGGTTTTCGGGGTCAAACTCCGTGTTTGCTAAGGCCAATGCATACAGCCTGTCACAAGGAACTGAAGCCTCTGGCGACAAGTCAACTCGTTCCATTGGATTGCTACTTAGTCCTTTTACAGGATAGCGAAAAATTCCTGTTACCTTAGCCATCATTACCTCAACCAATACATTATATAAACTTTTCTTTATATAATGTATTGGTTTTTAAAAGTCTAGTTTGAAGATAAATCTGCCGTAAAATTCACCAAATATCCCCTTGAAAAAACTATATATTCTAGCACAAAATAGGCGATAGTCTGATTTCACACTCTGATTTAAGATGGCGTTTTCAATATGATTATCCGGCTCGCACAAGATGGGGACCTTCCCAAGCTTTTAACATTAAGCCAAAAGGTTGCCTCCGGCATGACTACGGTGCCGCAAGATTCTGAGGGCTGGAACAAACTAATCACCTCAACCAAAAAATTCATCAGTCATAGTAAGGTTGAGCAAGGAAGTTGCCTACTCGTCTTAGAAGACACGTCCAAAAACAGAATTGCCGGTTTCACCGCGATACATAGAAACGTTGGTATGTCGCGACCCTTCTTTACTTTTAAAAAATCTAAAATCAGAAAAGCAAACTCCGTCACCGGTAGAGCTACCGACTATGACATCCTATTTTTAACCAACGATTTTGGAAAAGCAGATGAAATAGGGACACTCTTCCTTGATCCCGAGTATCAAGGGTATGGTACAGGACGCTTCCTATCCCTTTCCCGTTTTCTGTTTATGGCAATTGATCCAACTAGATACTCAGGTATCATATTTGCTGAAATGAGAGGTTACCAAAACGGAGAAGGTATATCGCCGGTATGGGAAGCACTTGGAAAACATTTCTTTGATATTCCATTTGAGGATGCAGATAGATACAGCGCGGGTAAACCTGTACAATTTATTACAGATAGCTTTCCCGAACACCCAATAATTGTAGACCTGCTTCCTCAGGCAGCACAAGATGCCATTGGTAAACCTCACCGAGACACTGTCCCTGCATATAAACTGTTAAAATCAGTAGGTTTTCTTGACCTTGATTATGTAGATATTTTTGACGGTGGGCCAACTATCTTCACTCCCATCGAAAACATCAAACCTTTGAGAGAAAGCAAGCGTGCTATAGCAAAAATTGGCCAGCCAGAACGCGGCACAAGTTACATGATCGCACTACCAGATATTACTAATTTCACAGCCGCATCTGCAAATATATCCCTTCAAGATAGTGAGGCTACCATTAATCAGACCGTAGCAGACAAACTTGGTATAAAAGATGGGGACCAAATTATTTTTGCCCCACTTAGATAAACAATATCGAGTATAAAAAAGGCGGCCCGAAAGCCGCCTTTCTCTTATTTGAATATACTTAGAACTGCGTACGAAGTGTGAAACCAAATGTGCGACCAATCACACTGTCAAAGTATGCAGGGATAGCAAACCCGCGAGCAGCAAGAGCATATTGCGGCGGCTTGGTATCAA
>JBFOLV010000266.1:0-10475 GCA_040830325.1 Kordiimonas sp.
CAGGTTTTGATGTTCTGCATATCGATCCAAGTGTGTCCCCAAATGGCGCACCTGAAGAAGAACTGGCGTTTGAATATCTTTTTGAACTTTTTGATCACTGCAATGATGTGGCCTGCAGGCTTGATAAAGACATTGCTTACGAAGTTGGAACGGAAGAACAGGATACCGTAGCAGAATCACCCCAGAAGTTGGAAAAGTGGTTAAATAGGGTGAAAGATTACTCCAGTGAAAAGGGCCTGGAAGCTCCTTTGTTTGTAGTTGTGCAAACAGGCACAAAGGTTATGGAAATGAGAAACGTTGGGTCACTCGGAAGTCCTTTTCGGGTACCTAACCAGTTACCAAGCTCTATAGGCCTGCCGCGTATTGTTGATATTGCTCATCGCTGTGGGTTTATGATCAAGCAGCACAATACGGACTATTTGTCTGATGCAGTGTTAAGTCGTCACCCAGAAATGAAAATAGATGCTGCCAATGTTGCACCAGAGTTTGGTGTGGTTGAATCCAAAGCGTTGGTATATTTTTGTGAAGCACACGGCCTGCTTGCGGAACGAGATGAATTTTTGGAGATGGCATATAACTCCCGAAAGTGGGAAAAATGGATGTTAAATGGCACGGTAGCTACAGATAGGGAAAAAGCTCTAATTTGCGGCCACTATATTTTCAGCAGCGAAGAATATCAGGACCTCTTGCAGAGGGCGAGAAGACAAGCCGATAAAAAGGGAAATGAGCTAGAAGGTTTCCTATTGAATGCAGTCAGCGCAGCTATTGAGCGTTACATCAAGAACTTTAGATTGGTCACGCCATGATAAAAGATACAGCCATACTTGTTCTAAATCGTAATCTACCTGATCATACAGATCAGCTTTGTGATCAACTACTTTCTGAGAGTGCAGAGTTTGCTGATCTTTATGCCATTGAAAGTGGTTCTTCGCAGGAAGGCATTTCGAAATATTGTAGTTTCTGGGCGCGGTGGGACGATGCGATTAAAGATGGCCTTCGATATCCGAGAGGCTTCAACTATGGCCTCTCCGAGCTTGTAAAACTTGGTAAATTCCACGACTACAAATACTATATGCTAGTATGCAATGATGTGGATATTACGTCGCCAATGGTCCCTATTTTACGGGAGCTTATGGAAGAAAATCCCAAAGTTGGGATATTATCCCCCATGGCACATGATTGGCCAGAACAAGACCTTATGCAAGGTCGGGATATTGCCTATTGCTGGCATGTGAACCACATTATTTGGATGGTGCGCAGAGAGCTGATTGAGGCAATCATGACCAATGGCGAAGCCAACTACATGAATTTTCTGTATGATGGGGAAAATTTTAGGGGGTATCTATCGGACATGGAACTGGTAGCAAAAGGCTATGTTAATGAGTTTGCGACGGCTCTAACTAATCGATGCCATTTTCATGAAAAGAAGCAGTTATTGAGAGAGAAAAGCACGCAAATTGCGAGTGATCCTTTGGAGATCAACGAGCGACGTGTGTATGCCGAAGGTATGCGGTGGTTAAGACAGAAGTATGGCTTCAATCACAAAGAACAAATGGAAACTTATTGTAAGCTATTTTTTGACCGTTTCTTTGACCTTCACCCCTATTTACGGAATCAGATGCTATAAAGGCAGTATTGAGGTTTACAGTCAAAGCCTAAACAATTTGCGGGCGGATGAAATCGCCCGCATAAATTATGTTTGAAAATCCACTTTCCAACAATTTCTCCCGCACATTTGTCCAATCCGCTGTTGTAAGGGTGATTACTACAGTGATCCGCTCTCTCTGGTCTGCGGGTATCGATGTCCAATGACATACGGTCAATCCTTCGTAGGTCATATTAGATTTGAAAGAGTCGAAAATGTGGGTTATACGCGATTTGATGGGATGGGGGAGCTGGTTGAGGAGGACCTTACAACCAAGGCCTGCTCCAAATAGTACAATATCAGTTTTATCTTCGAGATGTGAAAACTGAAAATCCTGTGTCTGCTTTGATTTGTTTGAATAGATCGTCTGTGCGGTGCTTAAAATATTTTGGAACTGTTCGCGAACTTTTGTTTGATTGTTTATATACGCTTGGCTACAGGAGTTTTTAAGAGCACTGAGGGTGCCGAAATCTGAAATCACGTCCGGTATTGCTTCAGCCAAACTAGCTATGTCTGGGTATTGATGGTGTAAATCAGTGGTTTCAATACCTGTAAATGCTTGTTGGGTGCCGATCGTGGGAATACCGTGTGATAAGGCTTCAACTGCTTTAATCTTAAGGCCACTTCCAAATTCAACAGGGATAACCGCAAGTGCAAGATTGTTGTAAAAATCTGCAACGGATTGAACACGCCCGCATACTTTGACGTATTTAGGGAAAGGTCCTTGAAGTTGATCACACATACTTCCTGCTAGATGTAATTCAAACCCCTGCGGTAGATTGGCTTCATGTTTTGTGATCTCCAATAGCAGCTTTTGCGTATTTTCGATAATGACATTGTTGAAGCTACCAATAATTCCGGCAATGGGTTTTGATGTAGCTGTTTCTTTAGAATTGTCTGCTTGAGAGTGACCATGCCCAAGTGTGAGAACTTTATTGTGATGAGCTTTGTTCTTGAAGTAATTCGCTTCCTGCTCTTGTATGGCAATCACTATATCAGCTCGCAGTAGACCTTTTATTTCATCATGGTCTGATACACTGTGGAACTCTTGAGTTGCTCCTGCTGTTGATAGCATTTTGTGACGGTCACCCAGAATGTCATGGGTGTCAATTAGAGTGATAGTCTCATCATCTTTGAACAGTTCTAATACTTTGGAATATAGTACGTAGTTGACCATTACGTATTGATAGTCAGTATTGTTTTTGCACCATCTGACAAAATTCATGAGAGTTTCTGGGCAGTGGTGATCCATTTCCAGATCAATATTTGAATGGCGGTTTTTGGAATCTGGGAAATCAGGCACTATATATAGTCTGTCCCATGATTTATTCATTAAGTCATAATCTTTGTCGGCGATGAGCCCGCCCCATTCTTTTGCGTACCAAAGAAAATGAACCTCCAACTCAGCTTTCTTTAGTAACTGACAAACTTCAAATACTCTCCACCTATTCCCTTGTGTTTGAGGATGGGTAGGCATAGGGGATACAACAAGTATTTTAGGTTTTTCTGTCATTCACCGCCTACTTAGTTCGCCTTTTCGCAGATGTTAAGCAAAGTCTATAAGATAAGTTCAGGTAAATTAAGCAGAATTTTTATGCTGATAGCTCGCAGCCAGTACTTAGTTAGAAGGGGGCTGGTGAAGTGAAGGACATCTGCTGTCCGGCTATGGGAGAGTGTAATTCTAGGGACTTTGCGTGTAATTGAAGACGTGTGTCTGCTTTTTGCGAGGTTTCTGCTCCATACAAACTGTCCCCCAGAATTGGGTGCCCCATGCTTAGGGCGTGAACGCGTAGCTGGTGAGAACGGCCGGTCACTGGATAAAATGCAACACGAGTGGCGCATTTGTCTGGATCAGAGTGTGTTTCACGCTCAAGCACTTCAAATCTAGTTAGGGCTTGTTTGCCGCGCTCATGGTCGACCATTTGTCTGGGTCTATTGGGCCAGTCACAAATCAGCGGCAGGTCGATCTCGCCTTTGTCTGCTTCTACAAGTCCGTAAAGTCTTGCAATATAAGTTTTTGTTATTTTCCGGCGTTCAAATTGTTTTCCCACGTGGGCATGGGCCTCACGGTTTAATGCCATGACAATTACACCTGAGGTTTCCATGTCCAGCCGGTGGATAGTGGTTGCTGTTGGATACTCAGCGACCGCACGTGCTTGTAGGCAATCTTTGTGATCAGGGTGCTTGCCGGGTACAGACAGAAGGCCGCTAGGTTTATTCAGCACAAGCAAATCATCATCCACATGGATAACCTCAAGCCAAGGCTCTGTGGGAGGATTATAGTGCTCTAAAATGTGCATATGCTGTGCCTTTAAGTATCTTGGGCCTTGGTACACGGCCTCTATGCAAGCTTCAAGAAAAAGAAACCCGACTGGGGATGTAGCCAGCCGGGATAGAGTTGCTCCAGAGAGTATCGTTGTATGTTTGTTTTGGTTGCGCTCAGAAGGTGTAAGTGATGCCAGTTCCAACCATTAAGTTGTTACGTTTCTCAACAATGGGGCTCAGAACGGTGGCTTCCGGTAGGCGTTCAGCGGAGCCTGTTAGAACTAATCCCCAACGCCCTGAAATGGGGTAGCTCGCCCGAACTTCTGCAAAAGGGTACCAGTCTGACTTAAGGTCATGCACGACATATCCACTGGCAGCATCTTTTGCTGTTACACCGTAAAGGTAAGTAGTTAGTTCGGACGAGCGGTGGTGCGCCCCGCCACCGGCGGACAAACGCAATTGCCCCAATTGTTTTTCCCAGTTTAAGCCTATTGTTATTTCCTCGCCGCCGTGCGCATCGGTCACGTCGGTTAAATATTGGCTGTACAGGGAAAAATTAGAAAAACTGAAACTGGCATGGGCGCCTACCTCAAAGGCTATGTTTCTGTCAAAGTCCTTCAATCTGTCATCGGAGGACAATTCAATATTTGATACACGCATAGAGCCAACGGCAGAGACCTGAAACGGGCCTGTTTCGACAGGGTGCAGATATAAGCTGGTGGTCTCTAACGTGACATACTTATTGTGATAAAAAATGAACGGTAGTGGCATGAACTTATCTTTACCGATAAGCGCGCTGGAACTTGCACCGGCAAGAGCACCAACCATGAAAATACCGTCAGGTGCTTGCTGCATGTTGTTCTCTTGGGCGCTAGCTAGTGGTATAAAAAACAAGGCAGCAATATTACTTGCAATAACTTTAATTAAGGCACGGCGCATCAGGCACTTTCTCCAACTAAACAGTTATGACACTTTCGTGCTTCCCCTCATTTAGGAAAGCGAGCGGCAGGGTATGCCTGCGGTAAGGTGTGTTTAGCGAGTTAGGGCTGATTAAGGCGACCGGATCGCACGATTAGGACAGTTTTAAACTGTTTTTCCGGTAGGCGGCAGGTGACGTGTCTGTATGTTTTTTGAAAGCTGCATTGAAGGTTGAGCGAGAATTGAAACCAACGGTAAAAGCAATATCCATTGTCGCATCAGTTGTTGTTGTCAATAGCTTGCAGGCATCGGCGATACGGCAGCTGTTGACAAAGTCATAGAAGTTTTTCTGCATTTCTTCGCGTAACGTTTCTGAAATATGATGCGTAGAAACGCCAGCAATATCGCTAAGTTTTCTCAGCGTCAGGTCTGCATCTTTATAGAGCAAGTCCTCGTCCATCACTTTTTGAAGTTTACGCGCAATACGCTCTCGGCGTTCTGCTGAAAGGGTTGTTCTGCTTTGTTTGTTGCCGTTTGCTACTGGTGATAATTCTGCAAGCGTCGGGGCTTGTTCCTCAATGGCAAAAACGGGCTTCTGCCTCAGACTGAGTAAACTGAATGTCATGACCCACAGGATATGGAAAATCCAGCTATAGTCGTTTGGTAGGTCGACAAAGTCGCTAAAACCTAAAGCCCATAATAAGCAAAGAAGTAACAGATAGTTTCGGAGCCAAAGTAGCGAACGGTTTTCTATGTTTGAGAATAGATGTCTAATGCGTACAGCGTGGCTGAGAAGGCGCCGAATGGACAGAACAATATAGCATGCAAACTGCACAAGAAGCAAAGCGGTTGAAACCCACCCTAGAGTAACCAGTATTTTAGCCCAACCTTCAGGTTCGGCTGCGAAATGTTCCAACTGCAATATTTTGACATTGCCTGGTGCCAGTGCAAAGGGAAGTTCGATCAAGACAATGGCTGCGGCAAAGTAATAATGAATTCTAGGTTGGCTGTGCCAATCCCAGCTTTTCTGAGAGCTGACGGCTTGTACATAGAAATATAGGCTAGGTGCAAAAAGCGGGATGAAGAGAGTAGGCCAATCAATCAGCCAGGGATGTTCTCTAAAAATACCTGCGCCCTCAAAGAAATTACTAACGTACCAGCCAGTCAGCATTATGAAGGTACAGCCGAGTAATTTGAGATAATCTGAGCGCTCGTCTTTTGCAGTGAGTAAATAGGCGGCCATGAAAATAGTATGGAAGCTGAGAGCAGCCATAACGTAGCTGTCGATATCCAATAAAGTCATGCCTAAATAGTCTCTGCTTATTGTGATTCCGACCCTTCATAAAAAGGTCGCAAGCTAATATGTCAAGCTTGTGGCGAGAAGTAGTGTCTGAATCAATCAGATATACCTATTTGTTTTTTTAAAGCGGTGTCTGAGTTCAGAAGGTTGCGTTCTGACGTGATAAGGCGGTCAATTCTATTGAGGGCATGAAGATAACCTGGATCATTTTTGATGGTTTCAAAGAACGGGAGCTGCTGCATCAGCCGGCTGTCTCGCCAGCCTAAGTCAATAGCATGCGAAAGAGATTGAATAGCTTCATTGTTCATACCGTATGCTGCAAAAAGATAAGCGGTATCCACGAGGCCTTCAGGCCACGTGGTGTCAACAACCCTATAGTTCTTGAACGCAATAGCTTGAGGTTGTTCTTTCTGGCCTTTGGCTTTTAGAGCTAAGACTGCTAGCTGTATCACGGAGGGGGCTTCTTCAAGCGTTTCCAGAATCGCTAAGGCTGTTTCTAGGTCGCCTTTAGCCATGTGCATTAAGGCAGAGAGACGGAGAAGCTTTGGGGTGGATCTTTCAGCAATGCCTATCTTTGCATAGAGCTCTTCGGCTCGCATGTGATCGCCAGATCTTAGAGAAGATCTAATAGCCTCAGAAATAACAACAGGGTGCTGAGGGTTTAAGGTGAGAGCTTTCTCTAACCAGTTTTGTGCTGCGGCAGAATATTGAAGTAAATCGAGAGTAAGAGCGATTTGAGTATCCGTATAGCTGGGCATAGTATTATTTGTGAATACGGAGAGGTCTAACTTTATGGCTTCATACAGTTTACCGCGGATACTTAGCAGATAAGCCGCGCTGGAAGCCGCGGCGCGGTCTTGTGAATTGAGAGAATAAGCACGCAAATAAGCGGACGTTGCTTCTTCGACTTTGCCTTGGCTATCTAACGCGTAGGCAAGGGCGCTCCATGCTGAGCCATTTTTATCTGACTGGCTAAGGGCAGATCTTGCGAGGACTTCTGCTCGAGTATCATCGCCTACAACTGTGTCGAACTTTGTAGCACGTGTTGATAGTGCGAAACTCAGACCTATTTGAACGTTGGGGTTTTTAGGTGCTTTGGCGAGGGCTTTTTCATAAAGGCTGATTGCGATGTTGATATCCTCAACTCTACGAGCGGAGAAATATTGTCGTGCTCGTTCTGCTAAGAAGCTCGCATCCAGACTAGAGATGTCTGTTATGGGCCGAATGTCACTAGGGCTGGAATTATCTTCAAGAGATATTGGCCTTACCCACCATACGAAGGCGATAACCATCAATATGGCTGAGGCTATAACGGCAACTATTTTATGACTATCTAGTTGTAAGGTTGATTTGTTCTTCGGTGCTGTCATTAGACGATACCCAACACCGCGTTCAGTTTTAATGTATTTGGATGATTTAGCATCATCGCCTAGTGCTTGTCTGAGTAAGCGAACACGCTGCGCCATGGTTTCTTCACTGACAAAGTCCCGCCCCCAAACAGTCGCAGCCAGCTCTGTTGTGGTTACAGTTTCGGGTGCTTTCTCAAATAAAGCAAAGAACAGTTTGGCAGTTAAATCTGTGAGAACAACAGGTTCGTTATTTCTACAAACTTGTTGTGTCTCCATATCTACTTGCAGATCGAAAACATGAAAAACTGGTTCATTGCTCATCATATTGTGGGGCGTCTTTTCTCATTGTCAGCGGCAACTTCAGAAATCTTCATGTGTCTTCAGCTGACACTATGGCCCTAGAGAGTTTTGATGACAACTGTGATTGCTATTCCTAACCAAGGGAGAAAATTGAAATGAAATCATTGTTGTTTATAGCAACATACATGTTCGCGAGCACTGCGGTGATAGCAAGTCAAGAGCTTGAGTGGCGAGATGTAGATAGCAAACAGGTAACTAAAAAAATCAAAGAAGGAGTGTATCAGACTGTAACTAGTGCTTTGGTGATGCAGGATGGAAAGCCGATTTATGAAGCATACTTCAACGGAGCAGATTCAGAAACACTGCATGACACGCGGTCGGTCACGAAAACGGTTATGAGTATGGCGGTGGGTGCCGCAATAGAACGTGGGGCGTTACCTGACCAGTATGTGAAAGTTGCCCCGTATTTTCCTGCATATCGATCCTTGACTGAAGGTGATCCGCGTAAAGAGAACATCGTGGTTGAGGATCTCTTAACGATGAGTAACCCGTTGGAGTGTGATGACTGGAATAATTTTTCCCGAGGTAATGAGGAGCGTATGTATTTGGTTGAAGACCCGGTGAACTTCTTTTGGTCTTTGCCGCTTCGTGATTACCCCACGTGGATGAAGCCGCCTGCTGAACAACCTCATGGCCGCGCTTTTTCTTACTGTACGGCGGGCGTGCAAACACTCGGCATGATGTTAAGCCAAGTGATTTCTCAGCCGGTTACAAGTTTTGTTGACGAGGAAATTTTTGCGCCAGCTGAAATATCAGCTTTCAAATGGCAATATAGCGGTAGCGGTGTGCCTTCACTGGGTGGTGGATTGCTGTTGACGACAAGCAGTTTGGCGAAACTTGCTGAGTTACAGCGTAACGGTGGGCAAGTTGGAGGACACACAGTGTACTCAACGGAATGGAGTAGAGCTTCGGTGACCCCCAAGGCTTCTATACCTCCCCATGATAAATGGCTTTATGGGTATTTATGGTGGTTGCAGCAGTATGAAGTGGGTGGCCAAAAATATACCGTGGCAGCCATGAGCGGGAATGGTGGCAATAAGGTATGGATATTGCCTGATTTCAATCTCACTGTGGTGCTGACTAAAACCGATTATGGAAGGCGAGGCATGCATGATGCAGCTCAGGCCTTCTTTGATGATGAAATCGTCGCGCGGTTAAGATAGGCGAAGCAGTGTAAACGGTACTAGTGGTCATCTAATAGAGCTAAGCCCTTGAGTGTGGCCTCCGCAGATGACCATAGTTCGGCTTCATCGGGCAGAACTTTACATAACACATTGAGGCCCATCATCAGGTTTTGTAGGGCAAGCGCCGTCGCACGGATATTGATTGTGTCAGGTAATTCCTTCCGCTTTATGCCATATTTTATGACGTTTTCTAGGTCTGCCGTGCTGCCAAGAATAGCCTCCTTAAGAAGAGGGCCGAGTTCTGCGTGGGTTGCAGCGAGTTCAGCCACGCCGTTCACGGCCATGCAACCACGATTATCGGCAGCGCGTGTGCGGCAGATATCTTTGAATGTCTTCGTAATAAGTGCTTTTGCAGACACCCCATCTGAGGTTTCACCGAAGGCGCGGCTAGGGGCAGTTTCAAAATATTTGTGCAACGCTTTTTTATAAAGCGCTTCGCGGGTGCCAAACGTATTGTAGAAGCTTGAACGTGTAATGCCGAGTTTTTCAGACAAGGCTTTCACGGACGATGCTTCGTATCCATTACGCCAGAATTCATCCACCACAGTATCCAGAGCAGCGTCTTGATCGAATTTTACCGGGCGGCCCATGGCATCCTCACAAAATTGTTATGTACACTTATGTACAAAATACATTATATCCGTTTTGTACATATATGAACAAAATAGAGGCTCGTCAAATATTGAGCCCTAAACCGGAAAGGCACGAGGCATGTTGAACAAGCAAATTCGAGAAACTATCCAAGAATTCCGTGATAGCTTCCCACCTGAGATAACAACGCTTATTGAGCAGGGGGCTGGTGAAATTAGTGCGCTCGATATTATCGAAAGCGCGCGCAAAATGGGAGATACCATTCCGGATGCGCCGCTTAAGGGAGAGGGCGGTGAGACAATACATTTGTCTGAGTATTTAAAAGACGGCCCTCTGGTACTGACTTTTTATCGTGGTCTTTGGTGCCCATACTGTAACTTGCAGTTAAAAGCGTACAGCGAAAGGCTGGATGAGATTAAAGCGCTCGGCGCAAACTTGGTTGCGGTAACACCTGAAAAACCTGGCGCTACGGATATTCTTGTGGCTTCGGGCGCCCAAGAAGAGTTGATCAACACTGCAGTAAAAGATGTGAGCTTTGATGTGTTGCATGATGCTCAAAATAAACTTGCTGAAGCCTTCGGGTTGGTTTTCAATTTGCCGGAAAGCCATAGAAAACTGCTGGAGATGATGAAAGTGGATGTTGAGGCCCTTAACGGTGATGCTTCTTATACCTTCCCTGACCCTGCGACCTATGTGATCTGCCCAGACGGCGAGATTGCTTGGTCATTTGTTCCAAATAATTACCGTAAACGTGCCGAGGTGGAGGACATTCTTGGTGCGCTGCGTAGTTTGAAATCTGTGAATTAGGAGATCATGATGACTGCATTTTTTGTGGCAACGGCCAAGGTGAAAAACGCCGAAAA
>JBFOLV010000267.1:0-2722 GCA_040830325.1 Kordiimonas sp.
CCAGAGAAATGAAGCGTATCTTCAGAAATATCAAAATCTGTCACAGTGTCGTGCCCTTGTTTGGGGCTAAACCCAAACAAGTCTGCTCCTTCACCGCCCGTTAGGGTGTCATTTCCTTCATCACCGACAATTATATCATCTCCTGCACCAGCATTTAAAAGGTCGTTGCCCTCACTACCTACAACTATGTCATCGCCGCCTAGGCTATTGATAGTATCGGATTTATCGCCGCCGACTAAAATGTCAGGGCCTTCCGTGCCTTGAACATTATTTTCGCCTAAATCAGAGGTAAGAATAATACTGCCCCCATCAGCGGACGAGCTGTTGGCGATCTCTACAACAGGCAAGTCATCGAAATCAAAACGATCATTAAGGCCTGTGTGGAAATCATCCAGCCAATCTGTATCAGCGAAATGTTCTTCTTCATTGCCATTGACGTTGAGATTGTTAACGCCGCCAAGAATGTTGCCATTGCCATTCACTGTATTATTGAATGCTTCCAATAGTACGTTACCATTTCCTGATACGTCGTTGTCACTGCCCAACAAGACGTTACCAAACCCTGAAACGGCGTTGTCTCCGAAGACAACATTGCCGGAACCGGAAACATTGCTGTCTCCATTTCCAAAAACTACATTGCCATAACCGTTGATGTTGTCATTACCTTCACCAAAAATGACGTTGCCGCGGTTATCTACTTCGATCTTGATGCGCTCGCCATTTAGGGCATTGTTTATAAAGCTGGTCCAACCCATTTTAGTATCCTCACTTGTGACTCTTGTTTGGCCTTCAATGTTCAGACGTGCTCAATGTCAAAAAGGTTCAAACCAAAGTTCATTTTTCGGTAGCAAGTTAATGTTTAAGGGGTGAATGAGGCCGAACAAGGCTGAGAATTAGGCCAAAAATTGACGGTATCTATTTCTCTTGTTCCGTTTGCTCCGCCGCGTTAAAAGGCAAGCATGAACAACACACTTTCCATATATATCGCACAGCTCAACTTGACAGTTGGTGCTGTCAGACAAAACTGTGAAACTATTGCTGCAGCATATGCAAGAGGCATGGCTGATGGTGCTGATCTTGTTTTAACACCTGAGTTATCTATTGCGGGTTATCCCCTTGAGGATTTGGTTCTGAAGGCAGGTTTCGTGAAAGAGGCGATGGCCGCTGCTGAGGCGCTTGCTGAAATAACGAGCGGTGAAGATGAGCCTGGCTTAATAGTTGGTTGTCCGTGGCAGGAAGACGGTAAACTGTATAATGCCAGTCTTTTGCTTGATGATGGTGAGATTAAGGAAGTTAGATTCAAACACGATTTGCCAAACTATGGGGTGTTTGATGAAAAACGTGTGTTTGATGCTGGCCCTGCGCCACTCCCAATGTCGTTTCGTGGATTTTCTCTTGGCGTGATGGTCTGTGAAGACATGTGGTTTGAAGCATGTGCTGCTTCCCTGAAAGCTGCCGGTGCAAATATCTTGCTCGTACCTACATGTAGTCCTTATGAAGATGAAAAGCATGATGAGCGTCAGGCACATGCTGCCGCAAGGGTAGGGCAAAGTGGCTTGCCTCTAGTGTTTTGTAACCAGATGAGCGGACAGGATGAACTTGTTTTTGACGGCGCCAGTTTTATCATGGATGCAGACGGTTCAGTTCCTGTGCAGATGGTCGAGTGGGCTGAAAGCGAACTACTGACAGATTGGCAGAACACGTCAGGAAAGTTGATTTGCCAGACTAGGTTCATGACGCCGCTAGCTGACCGAATGACCTCTATTTATCAGGCAATGGTCCTTAGTCTACGAGATTATATCAATAAGAATCGCTTCCCTGGGGTTGTGCTTGGTTTGTCAGGTGGAATTGATAGTGCACTTTCAGCAGCTGTCGCTGTTGACGCGCTTGGTGCAGATAAAGTTCACTGTGTGATGATGCCGTCTCGGTACACATCCGGGGAGAGTGTGTCTGACGCTGAAAAATGCGCCCAAGCGCTTGGTGCTATTTATGATACCATCGCCATTAAGCCGGGCGTAGAGGCTTTTGCTGATATGCTCGGACCGGTGTTTGAAGGAACTAAAGCAGATACAACGGAAGAAAATATCCAGTCCCGTCTGCGCGGTTTGATCTTAATGTCTATTTCCAACAAATTTGGAAAAATGGTGCTGACCACTGGTAATAAGTCTGAAATGTCAGTAGGTTACGCAACGCTTTATGGTGACATGTGTGGCGGCTATAACGTTTTAAAAGATGTTTATAAGCTTGACGTTTTTGCGCTTTCTCATTGGCGAAATAAAAATGTTCCGAGCGGCGCGTTAGGCCCGTCTGGTGAAGTTATTCCTGTAAACATCATTACTAAACCGCCAACAGCAGAATTAAGAGAAGACCAAAAAGACGAAGATAGCTTGCCGCCATACGAAGTGCTTGATGATATGCTCCGGTGTCTGGTGGATGAAGAAATGTCTGCGTCTGAGGTGATTGCTAAGGGGCATGATGCATCAGAGGTTGCAAGAATAGAGCACCTACTGTACATCGCCGAGTATAAAAGGCGGCAATCACCGCCGGGTGTTAAAATCACTCGTAAGAATTTTGGCAGAGATCGTCGGTACCCAATTACAAATGGGTTCCGTAGTGCTCGCCGTCCAAGTTAATAATGTTTACGCCCATAGGGGCAAAGTCCTGAGGACATGGAAATGACTGTAAAAGTACGCTTCGCGCCATCACCAACTGGTAAACTGCA
>JBFOLV010000268.1:0-2439 GCA_040830325.1 Kordiimonas sp.
GCCAAGAGCGCGTTCAAGGCCGATACGTTCCTTCCATTGAAGGAAGTTTGAATAAGCAGAAACTAGTGCTGAGTTATGGCTTTTTTCGCGCTGCGCGAGTTCGATCATTGCATCAATTGTGGGTAGAATTGTGCTGAAAGTATAAGTATTTAGTGCTTGCGTGTATCTAACAGTGATGGCTGCAATTTCATCCCGAAGCGAGCCTAAATGGTCATACTTAACGAAGAGAAAATTAAGACGGCCTTCAAAACTTGGTGGTAGCGCGTCTTTAACGTGTCGTTGTTCGCAAAATGCCCGCAGGTCTGTAATGGCCTCCGACACAACAGACACTTGCTCTTTGAGCTGAGGCGAAAAAATTTTGCCTAGGCTATCTAGATATAAACCCGCACAGCCGCGCTCGCGTTGTATTTGGTGTACAACGTTCCCTAACTTATGCAGCAATTTTTGCACAAGCGCAGTGTTTTCTTGTGGTGTATTCATTATTGGCCCATGAACATTTACACATCCTGCGGCCAAATATCGCACTTTTCAATAAGCCTGTCAGCAATAACCGAAAAAAAATTAGTGTATGCAAGGGCTTGTACATGTTCTGTACCTGTCAGCTCAGCTTGTTTTACGCTGAAAACGCGACCAACTTGACGTGGATCAAACACGTTAGTCTTTAAAGGATCACAATACCTCCAAACGCGAACGAGCTATTAGGAGGCAGTCGTGAACAACGCTCAGGTAAAAACTTCGGAAAGTAACCGCGCACTGACAAGCAGTACGCTGGCTTTCACAGTTTGTTTTGCCGTATGGACCATTTTTTCCATTATCGGCATCAAGATCAAAGCTCAATTAGGGCTGTCTGACACTCAGTTTGGCTTGCTGGTTGCTACGCCAATCCTGACAGGTTCCTTAAGTCGATTGTTTCTAGGTATTTGGGCTGACCAATATGGTGGCCGGATTGTCTACACCATTCAAATGTTGGCGACAGCCGTGGCCGCCTATCTTTTGACACTCGTAACGACTTACGAAATGTTTTTGGTTGCAGCGCTCGGTATTGGTCTTGCTGGCGGCAGTTTCGCTGTTGGCGTTGCCTATGTATCTCGTTGGTTCCCTAAGGAGAAACAAGGTACGGCTCTCGGTGTATTCGGCATGGGTAATGTTGGTGCCGCAATTACAAACTTTGGCGCGCCTATCTTACTTGCTGCTGTTGGTGGTGCTTGGCAGGGTGTTGCGCAGATCTATGCGATTGTACTTGCAATCACTGCTGTATTGTTTTTCCTCTTTTCAAAAGATGATCCAGTGCATGCAGCGAACAAGCAGTCAGGCCATCAGCACCCAACTTTCTTGCAGCAGCTTGAGCCGCTAAAAAACCAGCAGGTTTGGCGCTTCTCACTCTACTATTTCTTCGTATTCGGCGCTTATGTTGCGCTCGCCTTATGGCTTCCGCGCTACTATGTCGGCGCTTACGGTCTTGAGCTAACCACTGCGGGTATGCTTGCGGCTATGTATGCACTGCCAGGTTCAATCTTCCGTGCCCTTGGTGGTTGGATGTCCGATAAATACGGCGCTCGCGCGGTGATGTATTGGACTTTCATTGCATGTGTGATTTGCACTTTCTTCATGTCCTACCCAGCAACAGATTATACTGTGGCTGGCATTGATGGCCCGATCACTTTCAACTTAACTATCCCGCTTGAACTCTTTGTTGCTTTAACCATCGTGCTTGGTTTCTTTATGTCACTCGGTAAGGCAGCGGTTTATAAGCACATCCCTGTTTATTACCCAGATCATGTTGGTTCTGTTGGTGGCATGGTTGGTTTGATCGGCGGTTTAGGTGGTTTCTTCCTACCAATCACTTTCGGCATCATGAACGACATGATTGGTGTGTGGACCAGCTGCTTCATGCTCTTAACCATCATTATCGCAATCGCGCTTACTTGGATGCACTTCGCCATTCAGCGCCTTGACAAGCAACGTATTCCCGAACTTCGCGGGCCTCGCAATCTACCAGAACTTGAAGGGCTTAAGGGCTGAGGCCCTTAACGCCTTCTTGTTTGGCTAGGAGAAAATAAATGTCTAATTCAAATGCAAATGGGCTTCAGGAAAATGGAAGGGATCTCACTGGTTGGGACCCTGACAATGATGCTCAGTGGGAGGCCGCTGGTAAAAAGATAGCTACCCGCAACCTCTGGATCTCTATTCCTTCGCTGCTCTGTGGTTTTGCGGTTTGGCTCTATTGGGGCATTATTACTGTACAGATGCTTAATCTCGGGTTTCCGTTTGAGCAGAGCCAGTTGTTCACACTTGCTGCGATTGCAGGCTTGTCTGGTGCCACCCTTCGCATCCCGAGTTCATTTTTCATCCGTATTGCGGGTGGTCGCTACACCATCTTTTTAACAACTAGCCTGCTTATGATCCCCGCAGCAGGAACAGGATACTTACTCCAAGACC
>JBFOLV010000269.1:0-4393 GCA_040830325.1 Kordiimonas sp.
CAGGCATGCCAACACCGTCTCCAACGATAACTAGTTGACTGTCCGGGTGGCGGTCTTCCACCAGGCTAAACGCTTCGATCATTCGGCCGATGTTTTTCTCAGGCCTTAGTGCGGCTACTGTTCCAATTACCTTGCCTGACTTCTTGATGCCAAGGGACTTTGTAAGTTCTGCATCTGCTTTTTCGGTAAAGCTCTCTACGTGAATGCCATTGGGTATGAATGCTAGACGTTCAGGGGGAACGTCCCAGCTTTCGCGCGCAAGTTTTTCGAGGGTTAGGGAAGGAACAATGATTTTTGCACAGTTGCGGTAGGCAAACTTTCTCAGCAAACGACGAGATGATTTCTCACGATCTTGTTCATCTTCGCCAAAACCGTCTTGAATGTGGATTGTTGGGCAGATGGGGAAAACGCTGTTTGCGAGTGCCCATTCTGTTGCTCCCCAATTGTATGTCACCAGAAGATCGGGTTTATGTGTCTTTAGAAACTTACGGCAGCTAAGGGTGGCAGCTAGTGTATTGCCTTTTGCTATAACCTGTTCGCCGTTATGGAGAGGTTCTTTATCACCCATCAGTTTGAGTGCATCATATTGGCCATCCATTGCATAGACATGGTGTCTATGTCCGGCAGAGGTACGTGCAATATATTCAGCAAAGCGGCGCTGTGGTCCCCCTACCGAAAGAGTGGAAAAAATATGCCAAATGTCTTTAACTGGTGCCAAGGCTATTCTTGTCCTTTGCTGTGAGCGTGAATGGTAATTGCTTGTTCTCTAAAAGTGGCCTCATCTGCGACTGGCTGCCAATTTAGTGCTGATTTGACATCGGAACAATCAAAAGGGGCATACATGGCACGTGATTTGAAATCTCGAATATTATGGAAGGCTTGTTTTTTGCCCGCTATGCGTTTGATGAGAATTTTGAGGTTCTCAATGGATGTAATATAGCGTGGGCTTTGTGCATGATAAGTGAAGGGGCGACCAGTTTCTTCGCACAGTGCGTCCATATATTCATTTGCCGTCCAGCAGACATCCCCAACAAGGTTGTAGCATTTTCCGTCAATGTTTTCGGCGTCAAGGCATGCAACTGTAGCGCTTGCAACATCATCCACCATAACAAAAGGAAGCTTTACATTACCGGAGCTCCAGCCGAGGCAATGTTGGTCATTGTTGAAAACGCCAAGGCCGCTATGTGTTGCTGGCGTGCCTTTGCCGACAACAATACCAGGACGCAGAATGGTTATGGAGGGCCCAGTCCCTTTATTTAGCTCAAGCATTCTCTGATCAGTTAGGGCTTTCGCCATGGCGTAGTCGCCGCGCTTGTTTGGCATTGGGTCTGGCGGCGTGGAGCCTGTGATAACTTCATTGGGATCACCCAGATAAAGACCGGCAATAGAGCCCATATGAATGAGACTTTCGACCCCAGCTTCTGCACAGGCTGCAAAGACGGCTTCTGCGCTACCAAGCATAGCGTTTAACACAAGGTCAGGGGAAGCGCCGCCCCCGCCGTGTGCTAGGTTAATAACTTTCTTGGTGCCAGATACAGCGGTTCGTGCTGCATCAGCATCTTTCATGTCAGCTGAAATAACGTCTACAAGGTCATGTTGAAATATAGCGGGTAAGTTATGAATGTTGCGAGCAATGACCCGGATGGTCATGCCTTTATCAATACATTGGTTGACAACATATCTACCAATGAAGCCAGTACCGCCGAGTATAACGACGTCGACTTCATTACGCTGTGCTGACTTGTGTGGCGCGGCCTCTTTTTCAATCATTTGATCGCTGGCGACAAGGCATGCGTCAACAAGGCTTTTGGCAAAGGGAAAATCAACAGTTAAGGCTTCGTTTGATCCATCTAGAAGG
The DNA here is from genome assembly GCA_040830325.1 of Kordiimonas sp. Lineage (GTDB taxonomy): Bacteria > Pseudomonadota > Alphaproteobacteria > Sphingomonadales > Kordiimonadaceae > Kordiimonas. The sequence goes on from JBFOLV010000269.1 coordinate 1,859, forward strand.
GCATAAAAGTTTCTAATGCTTGCGGCCATGCCGAGGTAAAAAGCATCACTTCGTCCTTTCAGGCCAATCATAGAGGCTGCGTAGGTTAGGAAATTGCCGGTTGCCTGAGACTTCAACTGTTTGGCTGCAGAGCGACCGACTGAAAAATGCTCTGTCGCTTCAAGCCATTTACTGCGACCGTTCTTAATTACTCTGTTAGCGATAATGTCTGCTGAAACAGTACCGTCACTACAAAGCACATCAATATTCCATCGGGAATAGGTTGCGCCGACGCTATAGTGTAGTTGTGCGCTAGCGTTCTGTCCTTGAAGGTTCATCAAGGTGGTTGGATAAAAAGGTTTGCCATCAGCAATTTCGAGAGGCGGTGTTGTCGATGTTTGAACCGTGTCAAACGTGCCAACAAGTTGTGCAATTTGTGCGAGCGGATGAACTGCTTGTTCAAGTAGTATGTTGATCGGACGCTTGAACATCCAGTGGCTGAATTGACCACTTTCAAGCTGCCTTAGCGGCGCTGCATAGTGTATTTGTACAGACGTTATTGTTCCCAGTTCCCCAGACTTCAATATGCCAAGTAATTTTTGGAATGCCGGGTGAAACAGTGAATTTTGATTAACGCCAAATTGTGCAGAGGACTTCGTTGTAGCCTGCTCAAGTAAAATAAGGTCTTCTTGAGTAGTGCCGACAGGCTTTTCTACAAATGTAGGAACGTTATGTTTTAAAAAAAGTGCCGATAGCTTTGCATGACTATCAGGTGGCGTAAGAATGTGAACGGCGTCTATTATGTCACTTTTTGCAAGCTCTTCAGCGCTTTCAAAAACATGCTCTGCTTTCCATTTGTTCGCAAAGTTTTTTGCACTGCTGGTGTTAATGTCAGCTATTGCCGTGAGCTGAAGGCCGGGGTGATTGGCAATTGCTTCCGCGTGAATTTCCGCAATTACGCCTGTACCAACGATACCTATCCGTTTTAGGGTCATAAAAAGAGCTTTGCCGATTATTTGTTGTCACTGAAAACACTTGTATAAAATTACGAGGTGTATTGTTAAGCGCCTGAGCAATTTATACAAGTATCATATGTTGTTAGTGACTCATAAAAACCGGTTTTGGGCTATTATGAACCAAATGACGTGTAACACCACCAAGGATCATTTCCCGCCAACGACTATGAGAATAAGCACCAATTACAATCAAGTCTGCGTCTTCAGTTTTCGCATACTTTAGTATGCCTTCTCCAACACTCCCCTCATAATCAGCTTCGGCAGCCATTGTCGCCCGAACACCATGATCTACCAAATATTCGGAAACGTCAGCTAGACTAGGTCGGTCTTGGTCGATAACGCCAAGTTGCAGCAAGGTCACTTTGCCCGCTCTTTTTAAGAAGGGTAGAGAAGCGCCAACAGCGCGTGCGCCTTCGGCCCGGCCATTCCAAGCAACTAGAATATGATCGAGGGATCTCTGAATGCCTGTTTCAGGAACCATTAGTACGGGCCGACCGGACCTGTATATCAAGTCATTCAAGATGTCTTGGGCGCCGGGCTGTGTCGCTGAAGGTTGAGGGCAAATAGCGAGGTCAGCAGTTCTCGCTTTCCGTCCTACATGGTCAGTAATTTCTCCAACCGCAACCCTCCAGCGTGCTGTTGCGCCGCGTGTGTCGGATTCAAAATCGATATCTGCCGCCATCATGGCTCGATTGAATGTTTGCTCACATTTTTCTGCTTGGTCAAGGCCTTCGCTTTCAGTTGCTTCGCAGAGATCTTGTATCATATCTGCGGTTAGGCCTTCTCCCATAAAGGAAATAGAGGTTCGAGGGTCTGGGCGTATAAAAAGACCATTAATGGTGGCGTCTAGCCATGATGCGATGCTGATACTTGCGTCAATAACAATGTGTTCTTGGATATGTGCAGTAAGCGGAAGCAAGATGGATTTCACAGGAACCTCCTTTTGCCCTAGCATTTTCATGCATCCTGTTGATAAACAGTGTAAAAGGTAATTCTAAAGAATTGTTTGATTAACGTCAAAGCTGGTTCATCAGCCGTTCAGCGTCTGGTTGAGAAAGTGGGACTATGAGAAATTTATTACATAAATTGACGATAGCGACTTTGGGCTTGATGGCAGGTTTTTCTTCTCTTGCTTGGCCAATAAGCGCAGCAAATGCGCAGTCTACACGGTCTTCTGATGAACATGATGACGCACAAAAAGCAGTGCAGCGTGGTGAGATCAAAGCTTTCTCTGAAATTAAACGCGTAGTTGAGGAACGCCTCGGGGGACGAGTGGTTGATCTTAAATTACGCCGCACGAATCGTGGCTGGCAATATTTTTTGCGGGTTAGCCGAGAGAATGGTCGAATCGTAGCCGCAGTTGTAGACGCACGCACAGGTAAAATTTTGACGACTAGCTAAGGGGGGCTTTATGCGAGTTTTAATCGTTGAAGATGACGAAGAACTATCAAATCAAATGCAGCAGAGCTTGCTTGATGCTGGCTATGCCGTAGATGTAGCACATGACGGCGAGGACGGTCACTTTCTCGGTGATACAGAG
>JBFOLV010000270.1:0-2483 GCA_040830325.1 Kordiimonas sp.
CAACAAATGCGCCCTAAAACAAGTTATCTGTCCACTGATCGTGTTGCCCGCTCTCATGCTCTTTTGGAACTGACGAGTAAATCTGTAGTACTCATATATGATTTCCGCCGCTACAGTGACGCGACATTAAAACTGGCGGAAGAGGCTCATAAAAAGAACGCCCAAATCATTCTTATAACTGATCCCTATCTTTCTCCAATAAGCAAGTACGCACGTGTCGTTTTACCCGTGAATGTCGATTTCCTAACACCGTTTGACAGTCAGCTTTGCGGAATGGCCGTTACGGAAACACTAGTGTCTGCCGTTACCGAAGAGCTTGAACAGAACATTACCACTCGAATGGAAAACTACGAACGCTACAGAAATATTCTGTAACCTTAGATTTAAGGCATTGGGGTGCCGGCTCACCGGCACCCCAAAACCATTCGTTCTACTTTAAAAAGAAGCTGTGACTTTGAACCGTACCTCTGCTCGCTTCTTGCGCTCAGACATTTCAAAGCCGCTTATAGCACCGCCTCTGTTTCCTTCATAGAAAGTGCGCACACGGTCTTCTGTACGGGCATTTAAACGTAGAAGCTCTAGACGCATCTTCACACCAAGGAAGCGTGACGTCTCCACAAATGCAGAGAACTCTGGACTACGTTTTATTTTCTGAACCTCGCTAACGAAATACACAGTATCAGTAAAACCAGACGTTAACTCTGCCCCCCACGAAACCTTTGCTTCTGGTAAATCCTGACGAAATTCAATCCCCCATGCATGCGGAGCCCGTGTACGACCACCCGGCTTAAAAGAACTTAGGCTACGCGTGGCCCCACCAAGGACTGGGTCAGCAAACGAAGAAGCTTCCAAGTGTGTTTTTGCCATGAGTAGACCGCCAGGAATAAAGTTCGTTAGCGGTAGGTTCAAATTCGTGTCAACGCCCCAAAACGTTGCCTTCCCGCCATTGCCCAATCCTTCTCCACCACTTGGTAGAACTATCTGCTCAAGCACATCATCACGCCACTCATAGAAGGGCTCTACCTTAAAGGAACCGCGGTCACTGAAATTCCATAAAAGAATACCAGACACCCGAGTGGTTTTATCTGGGCGCAAAGATGGATTACCCGCCGTAACAATACCATCTTCTTCCTCTGAGCTTGCAGCAAAATCACTAAGGTCAAGCTGTCCAACTTTACGCTCTGCTTCCAGTGTCAATTGAACAGTGTTGCTAAAGCTATAGGTCGCAGAGAGGCGAGGCTTCAAGAATTTGAAGTTTTGCCCAGCACTTGCATCACCCGAAACTGTCACTTTAGATGCTTCAGCGGTCACACCAGCTGTTAAAGTAAGGGCTGAATTCGCTTGATATGTAGCATTAACAAACGCTTCCCCCCTCAATTCTTCGATAGTAACATCTCCGCTCGCCAACGAAATATCTGCTCCATCAACCACTTTATCAATATCATTGAATAGACGGTTCTTGGCCACCTCAACCCCAAACTCAGGCAAAAGCTTACCGCCTGTACGAGCGAATGTTGTGCGACCAATAAATTCCGATAGATTTTTAATGTGCCGATAATCTTCAAAGCTCTCCGTGACTGCCAGATAATCTGTGTCCGTAAGCTCATAACCATTGTTCCGGTTTACATAGGAGCCAAGACCAATTAACCGCCAGTTCCAATTACCCGCAATAGACTGTGACCAGTCGAAGCCAAGTTCACCTTTAGTCCAACGATTAAGCCCATCCAGATACCAACGGTCATTTGCTGCGACATCATCAACCGAAGAATAACGTAAACGGCTTGTTTGACCGTCCCAGCGGCCACGTTCATGACTTGCGTTCAGCACAAGACGTCCAGCACCAATCTTTCGAGAAGCTTTTGCTGAGACATTCATTGCCAATAACTGACTTGGCGCCTCTTCATACTGGCGTGACGTTACAGCACCGGCAGCATCCAGATATTCCAGTTCACCTATCTGATCACGGGGTTCACCTTGGAATTTGGCATTGAACTCTGTATCCCAGCCACTCAGGCGATTGAGATATGTGAAGTTCCCATTTGGCCGCACGCGACCATCATGCGCCTTACGCAGCGACACATCCCATTTACCGGAACTGCTTACATCACCAAGTACAATGTTTGCTATGATCGCCTGCCCGGCGGCTTCACCGCTACTGCCACTACCTTGAATAATTTCAACGCGCTCCACTTGAGAGGCCGGAATGCGTTCAATAAGAGTACGAAGCCTGCTAGTTTTTGAAGTAGGGCGCACACCGTTAACAAGGACATTGCCTGCGCCGCCACCGAAACCTCGCTGCTTTGTTGAGCCACCATCAAAAGTAAACCCTGGAAGCCGGTCGATCATGTCCATAGCTGTTTGCGGCGCATACTGGTCAAAGAACGCCGCCGGGTAGATACCATCTGTTGCCGAAGATGACAAAACCATGTCTGACTTTGACGCGCAACCTGCTGTGACCTGATCTGCACTGCCACTATCAAAAC
>JBFOLV010000271.1:0-2093 GCA_040830325.1 Kordiimonas sp.
ACAACTCATCGACGCGAAACAACTGGAACTTTACTGCCTGACATCCAACCGAAGCAGCGACATCAATAAATTCAAAACAGCGTTCTAAATTTTGAGCATGATTACTCGACACCTCTGCAATAAAGAAAGGCATATCAGGCTGTTTTTCTAACATAAACGATCCGATGCTTTCTGAGCTACCCGGTGCATAATATCATCCCAATCCGGCTTCTCTTTACACACGACGAACTCGGCATCTTTAGCAAAAGCAACACCATCGTCACGCCCAAAACACCACCACGGCGCATAAGCTGAAGTCAAAATGGTCGGCCTTCCACTGGATAAGGAAAACATTCCGGGGGCAGAGCATGAAGAAACAACTAAGTCTAAATTCGCCATTATAGCTACATTGGCTTCGATATCGGCTGTCAAATTTACGTCGCCAAAATTATGAACGTTTACTCCGTATAAACTACTGAACTTTTCCAGTTCATCTGCAACGTCACCATATTGCAAGTTAACGAAGTCCACTTGGTCAGATAAAGCCATTAGAGGCTTGTAAGCTTCAATGTCTCCATACAGATAGTCTCGCTGCTGGGAGAACACACCACTTCGCCACGCAATTCCAACCTTGGGTTTCGGACCAATTTCGGCCAAACGCTTTCTATAATCTGCGGCTCGTTCCGGGCATGGTCTTAAAAAGCCGTCCAGATGAGGCTTAATCTCAGCGGCTGAACGCCACTCAAAAGACGGAGCAAAAGCGAGGGGAATAGCATAGTCCACATGGAGTTCACCGCTATTTATCTGCAATTGGACATTCGGAAAATACCGATAACGATACCCCTGCTTAAATTGATCAACAGAATGATCAACTATCGCGTCTGGAAAACGCCGTCTATATAAAGAGACTAACCTCGGCTCACAGCCTATAATTAATTTTTCGGCTCGGTCATATAAAAATGGCAAATAGTTACCAAACATAACTTCATCACCAATCCCCTGTTCCGCGCAAACTAAAAGTGTTTTCCCTTCAATCTCTTGTCCCTGCCACTCCTCAATGCCGTGAGTATAAACTTGCGTTTGATTTTGCTTACGACGCGTATCTAATCGATAACTATAGTGTTCCCAGCCTTGCTCCATCTCCCCCTTAAGAAACAACATCTGTGCAGCACCCACATGGGGTTCTGGTACATCCGGATTGACAGAAATTGCCCGCAAGTTGAGCTCAAGCGCCTTTTCAAACTGCCCTTTTTGAACAAACGAAATCGCATAGTTACTAATTATCTTTAGGTCATTTGGGCTCAACCTTAATGCTTCCTCAAAAAACACATCAGCTGCCTCAGTACCATCACGATCACGAACCTGCGTAGCCAGCACATTCCACAAATCAGAATTATCTGGGAACAAGGGTAAAACCTGCTGTAACATTTCAATACTTTGGTCTATTTGCTTATTACCGGTGTAAGCTGTGGCTAAATTAACATAGTGCTGCGCTTTTGATGGGTAAAGGGTGATGAGCTGCTGCCCTACCTGGACGGCAACGCTATACATCTCCATCTCAATCGCAAGGTTAAGCATAACACACAGTATGTCTTCACTCGGCTCAGCGACAGAAAGGGCCCTCTCCAAGACGGCCAGCGCATGCTCTCTAACCCCTAGCCTTGCTAATCCATGCGCAATAAGCGTCAACAGATGAACATCTTCGGGCATAGCTTCCCAAGCGATCAACAAGTGAGGTAAGGCCTTATCCCATTCCCCTTGTTCTGCATGATCCTGACCAAGCTTAAGGGCTTTCCTCAAAGCTCCGAAGGAAACACCGGCCTTTTCTAAACCAGCCTTCTCAAGTTTCGTCTTTTGTACTTTTGTTTTTTTACGCTTAGTTTGACCGCGCATAATAACTGTACCAACCTTCTATATTAACTTGCTCACGCCAATGTGCGGCACGCCAATTTTATCAATATCAAAATCACGAGGTACTACACTGTATCCATACACTTACTGAGTGCAAGCCCGATGCCAATTCCAAACACCTCACCCACCCAACAAAAAAGTTGGACCTACACTTAATGATTCCCTTATAGTATAATGAGTTATATATCATCTTCTTGGAGCAT
>JBFOLV010000272.1:0-3139 GCA_040830325.1 Kordiimonas sp.
AAGAAGCAAAATCATACTTAAGTAAAGCCTGCTATTGAGCGCGGTATCGAGCATGGACAAATTACTCTAATATCAGTTAAACACTTAAACAGTGGCCAGCACTTCTGCGTGTCGCTCATTATGGCAAACATGACTGGTATTAAATGGCTTTAAGTCCGCAATTCTTGGATGACCTTAAGCATCGTTTCACCCTTTCGGATGTGGTGGGGCGGCAGGTTAAACTTGTGCGTGCTGGGCGTGAGCACACAGGCCTTTGTCCTTTTCATAACGAAAAAACGCCTTCCTTTACCGTGAATGACCAAAAAGGCTTTTATCATTGTTTTGGGTGCGGCGCGCACGGCAGTGTCATAGATTTTGTCATGAATACGCAGGGTATGACCTTCCCCGAAACCATAGAGGTGCTCGCGGGGGAGGTTGGTGTTGAAGTGCCTAAACCTTCACGTGCTCAGGTGGAACGTGATAAAAAGCGTGCAAGCAGTGCTGAGGTTATGGAGGCTGTCACTGCTTGGTATGAGGCACAGCTTCGCGCTCAAATAGGTGCATCAGCATATGATTATATAAAGAAGCGCGGCCTCACTGAAGAAACAATCAAGAAATTCCAGCTCGGCTATGCGCCGTCAAGCCGTATAGCGCTGAAGGAGGCGATGCACGCACGGGGCATTCACGAAGATCAGCTTGTTGAAACAGGTATGCTTATTAAGCCCGAAGGCGGTGGCGCCAGTTATGACCGTTTCAGGGACAGGCTTATGTTTCCAATCACGGACCGGCAGGGAAGGGTTATTGCCTTCGGTGGCCGAGCGCTCAGCAGTGATGTGAAAGCCAAATATTTAAATAGCCCAGAAACCATACTCTTTCATAAGGGGGCAACGCTCTATAACTGGGCGAACGCCAGAGCCGCGAGCTATGATGCCGGCCAAGTAATGGTTGTTGAGGGGTATATGGACGTTATTGCCCTTGCGCAATATGGTATCAACTATGCGGTTGCGCCCCTTGGTACTGCTTTAACAGAAGAACAAATCGGTCATCTGTGGCAAATGGCGGATGAGCCAATACTCTCATTTGATGGAGATAACGCTGGCGTTCGTGCGGCAAATAGGGCGCTTGAGCGAGCCCTGCCTATGTTGCGGCCGGGTAAATCACTTCGGTTTATCATGATGCCGGAAGGCGATGACCCAGACACACTTGTACAGCGTGAGGGACGTGCTGCCATTGACGCGCTTAATGATAAAGCGGCACCTCTCGTGGATATGCTTTGGTCCAGTTTAACCTCGGCAGCTGCACATGATACGCCAGAGCGCCGGGCTGGGCTTGAAAAACAAATATTCGGAAAGCTTTCCGAAATTTCAGATGAGAATGTAAAGAAGCTCTATCAAAGTGAGTTTCGTGACAGACTGTTTAGTTTGTTTCGCGCAAAAAAGGTAGGGGCTGGAGGCGCTAAGCGTCAGTCATATGGCAAGCAGCAGCGCGGCGGTTATGGTGGGCGTAAGCAACAACCAATTGCTTCGGGTTTACTTTCCAAGACACAGCTTGGCCGCAGTCGTGGCGATACAGCGGTAACAGACAAAATTGAAAAGCTCATCATTCTTGTGCTGGTTAACCACCCAGAAATACTTATTAGGCACGATGAAATGCTGGCAGACGTAATTTTTAGTGTGCCGGGCTTGTATGCTGTGCGGGACGCACTACTTGAGAAGGCTGCTGCGGGTGATGCACTTGATCATGAGGCGGTTGCGGCGCATCTGGCACAGCAGGGTGTTATGAATACGGTGAATAAGCTCCTATCAGATAAAAATCTGAAAGATGACTGGTTTGCCTGGCCTGAGGCTGCTCTTGCGGATGCACTGACTGGATTCGAGCATTTAATGAGCCGATTCCAGCATATTACAGCGTCAAAAGCAGCGTATAAGCAGGCTGAAGCCGAATATGCGGCGGATATGACGGAAGAAAATCACGCTCGATTTGTGGCTGCACAGCAGGCATTCCGGGCTTTAGAGGAAAAAGAGGCTGATAAAGAAGGTTATAGGCTCGAATCAGGGCGGCTTTCCTTCAGCTAATATGTTATAGACCGATTCGCCCGCGATTATGGTGTGGATCTGGAGATATTTTACATGGCGACTACTGCGACTCAAGATAAAGACAAAGCGACTGGTCAGGACGATAGGGAAACTATCGGCGATAGCACCGAGGTTGCTGTAAAAAAGATGATCGCAAAGGCGAAAGAGCGCGGCTACATCTCTTATGATGAGCTAAATGCTGCTTTGCCAACTGAAGAAATGTCTTCTGAGAAAATCGAAGACGTTATGACAATGCTGTCTGAAATGGGCATCAATGTTATTGACGGTGACGAAGCGGAAGAGCCTGAACCGGAAAAAGAAGAAGAAAAAGAAGAGTTCAAGGCCACCGAGAAGAAAGACGGTGTAGGCGACCGTACTGATGACCCTGTACGCATGTATTTGCGTGAGATGGGTTCAGTTGAACTATTGTCTCGTGAGGGCGAGATCGCTATTGCAAAACGGATTGAAGCTGGTCGCGCGACCATGATCACCGGCCTTTGCATGAGCCCACTTACATTTAAGGCCATTACAGAATGGGCTGAGCGTCTCTCAAATGAAGAGATGTTGCTCCGTGACATTATCGATCTTGAAGCAACACTTGGTAAGCAACCGTCAGCGAATGAGCTTGAAGACGAAAACGCTGGCGATGTGATGGCCGAAGCTGAAGGCAAGCCTGAGAAGGATGAGCCGGAAGAAGCTGAAACACCAGCTGCGGAAGGTGAAAATGCCGAAGGTGGTGAAGCGGCTGAGGGTGCTGAGGGCACAGAGGGCGAAGCCAAGAAATCTGACGATGATGATTATGACGATGATATCGGCATGTCATTGTCTGCTATGGAAGCGCACCTGACACCTGAGACTATCGAAAAATTCCAGACGATTACGTCTACATATAAGAAGTATGCGAAACTGCAGGACGCACGGATGGCTGCAGCGGTTCAGGGCGAAGGTCTATCCACCGCCCAGGAACGCCGCTTTAAGAAGCTTGGTGATGAGCTTATTGCCCTTATTAGTTCTGTCAAATTCAATAATCTTCGTATCGAATAACTTGTGGATGAGCTGTACGGCTTGAATAAGCGTTTGATGAC